>JASUTA010000039.1 GCA_030445805.1 Clostridiales bacterium | reverse complement strand
GGGTCGGGTGACTGAGAAATCGGTTTAATCTCTCCTGCCATCGCTGCCGCAATCAAAATCGGTTTTCTTTTCACAAACTTGCTCAACAAAGACATCTCTTGCTCCTTTTTCTTTTAAAGCTTTTATCCTAAAGCGGTCACCTTTAATGATTCATTTTTTATCCGTCACCCGGCGTCCCCTATGCACCCTCTCACATGGCATCTGACGGAAAAATAATCCCCGCTTGCTTGCGAGCCACTGTCTGGATTTCGCTGACAAGAACACTGTGATTTAATTTGTCTACTCCTAGGGCCGCATCACCGCTCCTGATGATATGAAACATCGCCACAAATTCATGTTCCATTCGATGTTTGTAGCGGTTTTCATCAATAACGCCGTTCAAATCGCCTTGAAGATGGTATTCAATATGTTCACATAGATTGGCAGGGCTTTTTTGAAGGATATAGCCCTTTTCCCCTTGAATCAAAACAAATCCCGGAGAGTCACTGTCCTTTGCTCCCGAACAAATGCATTTAAAATTTCCATAATCCAGCGTCAACACTCCGGATGTATCAATCGCTCTTTCAACATTCGCCATATAATCGAAGTGCTTGGGCGCACCAAATAGACCAACGACATAATGTAAATTATACATATTGAGATCCATCAGAGCCCCGCCCGAACAATTCTTGTCGAACGCAGGTAGAATTTCTCCCTTGCAAAATGCCGCATATCGGCTTGACAACTGAGAGTAGTTACACTGAATCAATTTTAGCCGACCGAGTTTTGGAAGTAGCCTTTTGACTGCTTCATAATTGGGAAGATACTGATTATTAATGGCTTCAAATAAGAATCGATGTTTTTTGTTCGCAAGCGCTTCCAATATTTTAGCTTCCTTCCCGTTTGAAACAAACGGCTTTTCCACAATCACATTTTTCCCTTTTTCCAGCGCCTTTCTTGAAAATTCAAAATGCAAATGATTCGGGACAGCAACATAAACAACGTTTACATCCGATTCCAGAAAGGCATCATAATCAAAAAATACCGACTCAAATCCGTATTCCGAGACCATTTTCTTTACTTTTTCGGCACTTCTGGCTGTCCCGCAAATAGCAGTTTTCTCTATTGCGTCGAAATTTGAGAGGATCGGTAAAAAATCTTGAACAATTTTTCCGCTTCCGACAATCCCCAATTGAATCATTTGTTTTTCAAAATCGGCCATCATCGACTCCTCTCATAGGTCCTTCAGCACCCATTCCACGTAAGAACGCTTTTCAGTTTACACCATCCGGCATCATTTCAGTTCCGGCCAATACCCCTCGTTCGCTTCTATCAAGTCATTCAGCAACGCCTTTGCAACATCCGTATTAACAACCGTTCTATTCAGCACAAGCGCTTTAAGTGCCTTCATGTAACTGCCTTCTTCCCAAGCATCCACCGTCAAACTTTCATACGCGTGTTGCCCTTCAATCAATCCTTTATAGAATTTAGGAATGGTTCCTATCGCCAGCGGTTCTACGCCATTTGTACCCACACGACACGGAACTTCAACCATCATTTCGGAATCTAAATTTTCAATAATGCCATTATTCTTTGTAATGGTCAAAAAGATTTCGTTTGTATTGCTTGCCAAAGCGGTTGCCAAATCAACAATGTATTCTGCATGACATCCCGTATCCGCTTGAAGGGCATACGGCGTGCCTTTAATTTTGCCGAGGCTCAATATCTGCTCCAAACGGGTGTAGGTTTCTTTCTCATTGCCATCCATCACTTCATTTGCCCGAGTGTAATTCGGATTTTCTTTTTCCACCATTTTTTTAGGGTACAGGTAATACTGCAGGTATGTGTTCGGCAGATATTCATCATAGTCTTGAATCATTTGACTCATAAAATGGAATGTTGATTTCCATGAAGGTTCTTCAAACAGCGCCTCTGTTTTAACCTCCACCGGTGTTTTTAAAATTTCTCTCAGTTGAGGCAAATAGTCTTCGCCGGTATTCTTATCCAGAATATGCGTAAACCATCCGAAGTGATTCAGTCCAAAGTATTTGGGCTCCAAGTCTCGGCGTGCTTTTCCCAAAACAGCCGCATACATATCCATAATGGCAATCGGCATATCACAGATATTAATGATTCTGTGATCTTTGGGAAAAACACGTTTTGTCGCTTCTGCAACAATTGCCGCCGGATTCGAATAATTCAAAATCCAGCAAGTCTCACAACGTTCTCTGACGGCGCGAATCAAGTCGACAACAGCCGGCACACTTCGTAATCCGTAGGCAAAACCGCCTGCACCGCAAGTTTCTTGCCCCAAGCAACCATGTTTAAGTGCAATTTTCTCATCTTGTTCCCTCATCTTGAGTCTTCCGGCCCTAATCTGCATAAAGACAAAATCCATCTCTTTAAATGCTTCGTCCATGTCGGTTGTATACACGACTTCAACCGGTTGACTATAATACTCTTTGAATAAAAGTTCCGCATATTTTCCGACTTTTTCTTGTCTTTCAGCCTCAATGTCATAAAGTACAATCTTTTTCAGCGGAAACCGCGATTCATTATTGCAAATCATGCCGAGAATATCCGGCGTGTATCGACTCCCACCGCCTACAATACAAATTGAATAGTTTTTCATGTGTCCTCCTAATGCCGTACAACGTAAAAAAGCGGTCGCTTCAGTCTCAATTTTCTGTCTCATCTTTTGTCTGCTCAAGCAACCGCTTTAAGAAATAAAATGAACATTACCGTTCTTCTATAAAAGGCTTTTTACAACCTCTTTAACGCTTTCAACTTTCATTCCGATAATAATTTGAATGTTTTTACCGTTTTGAACAATCCCTTTTTGAGGGGCAGACTTGATTACAGATTCATCTACTTTTCCAGGGTCTTTTACTTCGATCCGCAGTCTTGTAAAACAGTTATTAATCGATGCGATATTAGAAGCACCACCCAGTCCGTCAATAATCTTTTGGGCATCTTCGATTCTGTATTGCCCCGAAGCACTTCCGCCTTTGGTTTCCATATCGGAAATTTCTTCACCGAAAGCCTCATCACGCCCCGGCGTTTTGATGTCAAATTTTCTGATCAAAAATACAAAGGTGAAGTACCACACTGCTGTCATGACAAGACCGACACCAAAGAAAATATAAATTTTACTCAGATGCGGATCAATAACCGAATTGCTTACAACCGTATCTAAAAGTCCATAAACCGCAAATGTACGCGATCCTAAAATCCAGAGCATCATTTCGGAGAAACCGGTTATCAAACCGTGAATCAACCAAAGAAACGGCGAAATAAAGAGAAAAGTAAAATCAAACGGTTCCGTAATACCGGCTACGACAGAAACGAACAGCGCCGGTATAATAAGCCCTTTAACTGCCTTTTTGTATTCCGGACGCGCTGTTTTAATAAAAGCCAGCGCCACACCGATTGAACCGAATATCTTTGCAAACCCAAACGTCGCAAATCGAATTGAACTGTCAATAGAAGTCAAACTCGACGTGTTCATCATTTCGGCATAAAAGATGTTCATTGCCCCTTGAACGGTTTTCCCTCCGATTTCCAAGGCCCCGCCTACCCCGGTAAAACAAAACGGCATCCACAGTAAGTGATGCAGTCCTGTCGGTATCAGAAAGCGGTTCCCAAAAGCATATAAAAATACACCAAAAGCACCTGCATTTTTCATAAACATCGAAATGGCCGTAATGCCTGAATTAACAACCGGCCATACATAACTCAATACAATGGCCAGAACCAATGTCGTCGGAATCATAACAATAAATGCAAATCGAGAACCACCGTACACTCTAAACATATCCGCAAATTCCACGCCGGAAAATCGATTATGTATGTACCCTGTCAAGCAGCCTAAAATAATTCCTAAAAAAACATTCATATCCACTACTTGAAAACCCAGTACCATGTTTTGTCCGGTTCCGTAAAGTCCGACGGCTCCGGATTCAGCCAATAAATTCTGCGAAGTCAACCAGGCGTTATTCGCTCCCAAGAAAATAACAAATGTAATGAGACTCAAAATAGCCGCATCAACTTTCTTATTTTTTGCCAACCCGGTTGCAATACCCACGCAGAAAATAACCGAGAGATTATTGAGCATCGTGTCCATCATCGCTTTGAGCAATGTCCCTATGAAAACGATAATCCCCGGCATAAAATCCAGTTGCAAAATAACTGCAACCGCCAAAAACGTCCCCATGACAGCCAAAAACATAACCGGCTGTACCGCTGCTTGAGAAAATTTTTGCCCCAGTGTTACCAATTTCTCCTTCAAATAGATCCCCCCTTATTTGGTTTGTCTTCATCATACGTTGTGCATGTTTCTGTTTCAATACACCTGAAGGGTTTATAAAATTATTCACCAAAAGTGACTTTTTTTATCCCTATGTTTTTTTATATCTGTAAAATTATGCAATAAAAAAAGCGCATCTATTAAGATGCGCCGATGTTTATTCCCCATATAATTCACGGGAATAGTGGCTTAACGTTTTCTCCAAGAGAATAATCAAATTGGCTGTAAAAAAGTCGGGATGATACTCTTCTTTCTCCGCATGGGCGCCTTCAAGTTCAATGACGTAATCCGCTATTTTTCCGAGATGAGAATCCTTATGTGCCGTAAACGCGATTACTTTGAAACCATTTTCACTGGCAACACTCACTTTTTCAATAATTTCCGATCGATTCCCGGAATAGGAAAAAAACAAGTACAATCCCGGATGTTCAACTTTAAATGCTTCAAAATGATAACAGGAAGCCACATCAAACCCAAATATCAATAATTTTTGAAGGTAATATTCTTTTGCACAATCACAGATCCCAAGCGAATCCAAGTAAATCTTTGAATGCCGATTCTGAGTGAGTAAATCACTGAATACAGAAATATGTGCTTCTGCTTTCTCGTCCTCCTCCGACTGCGTTTCAAAAAAATTAAGTGCATGCTTATGCCTTTGGGAAGCCAAAGAAACATAAAACATTTCGCTATAGCCGCTGAATCCTAATTTTTTAGCGAGTTTTATGACCGTTGCTTTTGAAACAAAACAGTCCTTTGCAATCACATCAATACCGACTTTTTTGTTGTGGGTCACATAAAAATGAATCCTGTTTAGTATCTTGTTCTCCAGTTCAGTTAAATTCCTATGCATTTGCACAACAGCCTCCAACCATTAACCCTATTAGGGGGGCGTTTAGCACCACTTTACTGAATGCCTGCGGCACGGGCATCGTCAATGCTCTTGATAAGCGCATACAAAAATGTATTGACCGGCGTCGGAACACCGTATTGTGCGCCAAGGCGCATCACCGTCCCGCAAAACATATCGTTTTCGGTCGGACGTCCCGCCAAAATGTCTTGGAGCAGCGACCCCTGTCCATTCGGATCATAGCCTTTATGAATATAACGCAAGTTCTCCGCATCGGCATCTGTCAGCCCTGTCCCCATGGCCTTTGATAATTCAACCACTTCCCGCATAACGCACATACGCGCTTCATTTGGCGCCTCTAATTTTTGGAACACTTCATGCCGCGCACGCAAAACACCGGACACCGTATTGGCCGATACATTGATTAAAAACTTCATCCAGAGCTCTCGAATCATATCTTCCGGGATATCATAAGTCATTTCGGCGGCATCAAACAATGCCTTTACAGCCGCTACCCGCGGCGTCAAATCGGAAAGTTGATTGTGCTGTTCTCCGAAGCGAATGCCTTTTCCGTTGTCTTCAAACGACGCGACCCCATCTTTATATTTGGCATTAACCATCGTCAGACCGTAAATCACCTTTTCTTCTCCATACGCTTCCGCCAAATCCGCTTCACTGGAAATGCCGTTCATAAGAGATAAGATCAGCGTGTTTTCTCCGACTTGGTTTTTCATATCCTCAATCGCCTGAGGCAGTGCATGATTTTTAACAGATAAAATAATTAAATCCGAAGGCGTTTTTTCCTCCGGCGATACCACATTCAAATCGTAATGTTTTCCGTTAATTACAATGCCGTTTTTGCGAAGCCTGTCTGCCCGAGCACCTCCGGCAATGATTTTTAGATTTTCCCGTTTTAACGCTTTGGAGAGGTAAGGTACCACCGTTGAGCCGATCGCACCGAGTCCCACAATAGCAACACTTTGAATTTCTTTCATCTCTATATCGGGACTCCGTCCCGTCCCTCCTTCCATATCAATCCCATCATTCATCCGTCACGCGCACTAAACCAATCCCATGACAAGCGGCAACGTCGCCATGGATAGAATCGTCGAGAGAATAATCCCCTCCGAGCACACTTTCCCATCGACATCATACTCCACCGAAAGAATCAACGGCATGTTGCCGACAGGCATTGCTAAAAGCGCTGCCGTTACACCAAATAAATTTCCAGGAAGCGGAATCGCTTTCAAAATCAAAATACTGACCGCCGGGATAACAATCAATTTGAGCACAGAAAAGGCATACAAACGCTTATTGAATAAAATTTCGCGCACATTGGTATGTCCCAGTGAAAATCCGATTGCCATGAGCGCCAGCGGTGTCGCCACATTTCCGAGTTGTTGAATAATCGTTCCCGCCATGGTCGGGATAGGGATATCAAACAAGAAGATGATAATCGCAGCCACGCAAGAAAGTGTTCCAACATTGAGAATTTTTTTCAATGTATCCGCTAACAAACCGCTCTTTTTCGCACCTGCATGTCCCTGAAGTACCGAAACGCCATACGTATACAGCAAAACATTGTACAGCAAAATGAAAATCGCAACATAAATAACGGCCGTTCCGCCATACAGTGCCCGAACAAGGGGAATACCAATGAATCCGATATTTGAAAATACCGTCATCACCTTAAACATTTTCTTTTCATCTTCATTTTTTGCAAATATTTTTGCCATTACGAATGCCAGCACAATGTTAATCGCAAATGTCACAACGGCAATCAGCGCCGCAACGCCGAGCGTATCTTTAATTGCCCCTGCATCTTGACCGACAACGCTGGCCATAATCAACGCAGGATTGAACACATTGGCAATCAGCTTCGAGATGCTCTTCGCACTGGTGTCATCCACCATCTTTTTTCGACTGACAAAAATACCTACGATAATAAAGGCAAACAAAATAGCCATCTGATAAATAATAATGCTATACTCCATATTTCATCTGCTCCTTCAACAAGTGCCCGAATGCCGTCATACCTTTTATGATTTGTTCTTCGGAAGCTCCGGAATAATTGATTCTGCAATGGTTATACTCAGGTGACAGCGGATAGAACCCGTCGCCGACAACATAGGCTACCTTTGCTTTAGGAATCAAATGGTCTTTCAAAAATGCCTCTGCTCGAATTTCCTCGGGAAAAGTCATCCACAAAAACAACCCACCCTCAGGATTTGTATATTTTACCGATGCCGGAAATTCCGACTGAATAATCGACACCATCAAATCTTTCTTCTTTTTATAAAGCGTTCGGATGTCTTCGATATGTGCGTCCAAATCGTATAAGCGCATGTATCCTTCCGCCAGATACATATTGAGTGTACTACTCTGAGTATCCGCCGCCAGCTTGAGTAGCCCGATTTTTTGGAGAATCGTCTGTTCGGCGCTGACCCAGCCAAGTCGCATACCCGGCGCCAATATTTTTGAAAAACTCCCCAGATAAATCACGCGCCCCTCTGTATCGAAATGCTTGATCGGCGGAATCGGTGTTCCTTCATAACGGATTTCTCTGTAAGGGGTGTCTTCAATGACTACAACACCGTATTGATTGGCCAGTGCAATCAACGCTTTGCGGCGTTCCAGACTCATGGTAATTCCCGTTGGATTATGGAAGTCCGGAACCGTATAGATCAGCTTGACATTTGGGGTCTCTTTAAGCGCCTCTTCCAAGGCATCCATCCTCATGCCCTCTTCATCCATGGGAATACTCTTATACTGAGGTTCGTAAGGATTAAAAGCGATGAGTGCACCCAAAAAAGTAGGCTGTTCCGTAATGATGACATCTCCCGGATTTATGTATAACTTTGCTATCAAATCCAGTCCTTGCTGTCCGCCTTGAACAACAATCACATCATCCGACTCACAAGGCACACCCGACTTTGCCATGCGCGCGGCAATTTTCTCCCTCAGCTCAGGAATCCCTTCCGTCAATGAATACTGGAGTGCTTTCGTACCGACGCGATCCATCACATCTTCAAAGACCACTTTCATCGCTTCCACAGGGAAAAGTTCCGGCGCGGGATACCCGCCTCCAAATGATATGATGTCTTCCCGAGCGCCCATAGCCAGAAGTTCTCGGATTGCAGACGGTTGAACATATTTCATACGTTTCGAAAAAATTTCCTTCATAATTCGCCTCCAACTCCCCCTCACGCCTAACGACCGCGTGATACAAAATACCCGCTGATGTCCGTAATAAAACCTATCGGACAACGCGGGGTTACATCTTTTATAGTATTATAACGGATTCTTAATACAAAAAGCAATCGGCACCTATACCGATTGCTTCTTTATGCACAATTTTTTAAAAATATTAACAAACGGCGTTCTCCGAATGTTCTGCCGCCTCAGAAGTGACATAGTCCCTATGCGCTTCCACGGCGTTTAAGAGATGCAAGATTCGAGGCCGATTGTAACGCTGAATAATAATAAACGGCAAATTGAGCGCCGTCGCCACAATCAGCATACTGATCACATAATCGTTGCAGACCACACTCCAAAAAGCGAGGATAATAATGCTCCAGTGCGACATCTCCGCACGACAGGATTCCAAAATATATTTTTCAAGATAGTCCGGGTCATAACCGGTGATGTCTCTTTTTGAAAACGTCGTATGAAAAAAGTCACTGAGTTCGGGAAGTTTGTCTTTCCATTTTCTCACTTTGAAAATTTTTTGATACACACTTCCGCCGTTTTCCCAGCTCTTTTCTTTAAAAAGCCATCGCGTATGATCTAAATATTTTTCGGGGACGCCCAAGAATACAATCGTGCTGATAACCGACTGGACAAAAAGCACCAGTAAACTGTTGATAAATAATCTGATTCTCACAAAAACACCCTCTTTTCTATAAATCCGCCGATTCGACATGCCTCCCGGTGCGTTCCGGCCTACGCCTCGGGATTTCATAAAGCGGTACATAAAACAACATCCCTACAACAACGCCGCCGACAACATCGAGCACAGAATGCTGCTTGATAAAAAGCGTTGAAAGGCAAATCAAAACCATGAGGAAAAATGACCCTCGAACACGCCAATTACGCTCTGAAAACGGTATCACATGGCGAAGTGCCGCATCCACGGCAATGGCATTGATGACGTGAACACTCGGGCACACGTTGGTCGGTGTATCCGTTGTGTAAATAAATCGGATCAATGCGCTGAACGCACCTGTTCCCGTCACTTCAGGCCTCAAATCCTGAGCATTGGGAAAAATCATATAAATGATATAAGCGACCGACATGCCAGCCCCCAAAAAAAACAACAGTTTATAAAAATCTTTTTTCGAATGAATCCCCGTATAAACAACGCCGAATCCGATATAAGGAAACCACAGAACATAGGGGATCACAAAGGCGGGCACAAACGGAATCTTTGAATCCAGCCACGTATGCACGGTGTATTCCGGCACCAGAGTCACCTCTAAAATTCTGAACCATATGAGAATCGGAATCAACCATAAGACGGCGTAGAGGTGGCGATGCGTCGATAAAAAGTGCTTAATTTTGTCCATATTTCACCTCATTTGACAAAAACTCTTCTGAAACTTTATCATAGCACATTCATCTTTCGGAAACAACTTTTGACATTTTTAGCACCTGTCTTTGATTGAGTGTCCGATAATTGGATAAACATATTTAAAAAAGGAGGTACCCTTATGCAACTTGTTTTATTAAGACACGGGGAAAGCATTTGGAATTTAGAAAATTTATTTACCGGTTGGACCGATGTCGATTTGTCGACAACCGGCATTATAGAAGCAAAAACTGCCGGTCAAACCCTTAAAAAAGAAGGATTTGACTTTGATATCTGTTACACATCCTACCTCAAACGCGCCATTCACACCCTCAATTTTGCTTTGGATGAAATGGACCGCGCATGGCTTCCCGTCATCAAAACGTGGAAGCTCAATGAACGCCATTACGGGGCTCTTCAGGGGCTCAACAAGGCCGATACCGCTGAAAAATACGGTGACGATCAGGTCAAAATATGGCGCAGATCCTTTGATACCCGCCCACCGCTCCTTGAATCGGGAGATACGCGCGACCCAAACGGACAGGAACAATACCGTCAAGAACGCGACATTGAACTGCCGCTGGGCGAAAGTCTGAAAGATACCATCGCTCGTGTCATGCCTTATTTTAAAGAAGAAATCTTCCCGAAGATGCTCTCGGGAAAACGCGTACTGATTGCCGCTCACGGTAACTCGCTTCGGGCACTCGTTCAATCTCTGGAAGGTCTTTCAAAAGAAGAAGTTCTTGAACTCAATATCCCTACAGGGGTTCCTTTGCTCTATGAACTGGACGACAAGGGGCAGTTCATCAGCAAACGCTATTTGGGTGATGAAGCGCTCATCCAAAAGAAAGTCGCCAAAGTGGCTGCCCAGGGAAAAGCCGCTTCAAAATAGGCTGTTTTAAAAAGATTTGAGTTCTTTTTCATCTTTCAACAAATGCTGACATGTCAAACACATTTTCATCACATTCGGGCGCTATACTAAGAACAAATAAAACATCTCAAATAACCCCCCCACTCGAAAGGAGAATATGTTATGAAAAAATTAGTCAGCATCCTCTCAACTGCTTTAATCGCAGCAACCGTTTTCAGCGGAGCCGCCGTCTTTGCTTCAGATTCCGATTTTGGTTCAGCCGGCGCGCTTGCAGATGATTCTTATACCCTTGAAGAAATGCTCACTTATGCCATCCAAGACGAATACATGGCAAAGGCCGAATATGAAGCGATTCTGGACACTTACGGAAGCGTCAGACCTTTCAGCAACATCGTGCGTTCGGAAGAGACACACATTTCACTGCTTCTGCCGCTGTTTGAAACATACGGATTGACCGTCCCTGAAAATACGGCAGCCGAAAACGTCGTTTTGCCGGATACACTCGCAGAAACCTATCCGATCGGTGTGGAAGCCGAAATCAACAATATCGGCATGTATGAATCCTTCTTAAAAGAAGACCTCCCGGCCGATGTAGAATTCGTATTCACCCGACTGATGGATGCTTCCGAAAACCACTTGGCCGCTTTCCAAAATGCAGAAGATCGCCAAATGGGAACCGGCACTTTCGGTAACGGAACATCATCCGGATTCGGACGTCAAAATACAGGCAATCGTTTCGGAAGATAGATCCTCTTGTGACTTCAAAAACCATTCCCCCCTAAATTTTTTAAATAAAAAGAACCCTTCAGGCTAAATGCATGGAGGGTTCCCCTTTTTGTTCTCCTCCCGATTGTTCTCCTCCCGACCCACCTCGAAAGCGTCCTCGCCGTAGCTCAATTTTCTAATGAAATCGCTCACGGTTATGTCCGAAAGTGAGCGTCTCATCCCGATAAAATATGCTATACTGAAATCAACCTTTCACAGTCCGAGGAGGCAGATATGACCCTCAACCACGACGCTTGCTATCAAGCCGTTAAAGCAAAAGATGCCCGATTTGACGGGATTTTTTATACCGCAGTGAAAACAACCGGGATTTACTGTCGTCCGATTTGTAAAGCCCCACTTCCAAAATCCGAAAACTGCACCTTTTTTAGCAGTCCCGCAGAAGCGGAGACACACGGTTATCGCCCTTGCCTTCGATGCCGTCCCGAAATGGCACCGGAATATTCTGACTTTCGCCAGAGCGAGACCCTGTTTCGACTGATTTTATCCTGTTTTGACGAACAGCGTTACACACCGGGTTCAGTCGGTCGATGCGCCGATGCGCTCGGCATATCTTCAAGACATTTGCACCGGGTTTTTAAAGACAATACCGGGCTTTCTCCAAACGCCTACATAATGACCAAACGCTTGCTCAACGCCAAAACACTATTGACCGATACCACCATTCCCCTTGACGCTGTCAGCGAGCTGTCAGGATTCGGAAGCACTTCCCGTTTTTTTTCGGCCTTTAAGAAACAGTATCATTTGTCGCCGAATACGCTCCGCTCTTCCGCCGATCAACCGCGGCCGTCCTTCTTTGATTTCACACTGTATTATCGTCCGCCATACGACTGGCCGTTCATGCTGCAATTTCTCAAATATCGAGCCATTCCCGGTGTAGAAGCCGTAACGGAAGCCGGTACATACCGACGTTCCGTGCGCCTAGAAAAAAAAGGGGTTATGCATTACGGGTGGATTGAAGTTTCGCCTTTTCCTTCTTCTAATAAAATTAAAGTATCCGTCAGCCGTTCTCTGCAAAATGTCATCTTTGACGTTCTCAAACGTGTAAAGGGTGTTTTTGACTTAACCGCCGATCCATCCGCCCTTCCTCCCGGCCTTTCACCGGGCATTCGTCTTCCGGGAGCCTTTGACGGATTTGAAATGGCTGTCAGAGCCGTTCTCGGGCAACAAATTACGGTTAAAGCGGCAACGACATTAGCCGGAAGATTTGCCGGCACTTTCGGTCATCCAGCGGAAATACCGTTTGACGACATCACGCAATACTTTCCCACACCGTCCGAATGCCTTCGGTTCGGATCGGACTCACAGGAGCAATTGGGCAGTCTCGGCATTATACGCACGCGCAGTCAGACCCTCCTGACCCTTTCTGAGAAGACGGCTTCCGGAGAACTCCTTTTCCGGGATGCTGTCAATATCGCAGATTTTAAAGCCAAACTGAAATCCATTAAGGGCATCGGTGAATGGACTGCCGATTACATCACCATGCGTGCCCTGCGCTTCCCGGATGTCTTTCTTATAGAGGATATCGGCGTCAAAAATGCTTTAATGCCGCTCCTCATCTCTACAAAAGGGGATGCCAGCCCCGACCTCACTTCAAAAAAACACTATAAAGCGGCTGCCGCATCATTTTCGGAACGCTTTCGTCCATGGAGAAGTTATTTGACACTTTCGCTCTGGAAAGGAGATTGCAATGATCTATTATCAACCGATTCAACTCAAATGGGGTAATGCCGTGGTCGGCATTGAAGAAACCGGCTCAATCATCGGCCTTTGGTTTGAACATCAGAAATACTTTCCGAAAAATTTACCGGAACCGCTGATCTCCATTCCCACCGCATCGGCGGACAAATCCGTTCGGGCCGCCTATGATACCTTCAACCGACTGAGCGAACAAATGAAAGCCTATGAAGACCATCGCCTGACTGCATTTGAGTTGCCTCTAAATCCTACGGGCACTTCTTTTCAGCGTTTGATTTGGACGCTTCTGCTCAATATTCCCTACGGTGAAACAACGACTTACGGACAGTTGTCGCAAGAAGCCGCCGCTGCGCTCGGCAGGACCCACATGTCTGCTCAGGCCGTTGGACAAGCCGTTGGGCACAATCCTATCTCCCTATTAATCCCGTGCCACCGCGTGGTTGGTGCAAAGGGGCAACTTACCGGTTATGCCGGCGGAATCGATAAGAAAATCGCATTGCTTCAACACGAAGGAAGTTTTTATTGACAAAACCGAAATTTCGTTTTAACATTTACATATTCTCATATGTGCATATGATAAAACGAAAGGTGTCCTACTATGAATGACAAATCAAAGAACAAACTCCTGCTCGTCCTTGGACTGATGGCCTTTTTGGCCAACGGGGACAATTACGCGGCAGCACCCTTGATCATTAACATTTCAAGGGACCTCAACTTGACCGTCAGTACGGCGGCCGTTTCTGTAACAGCTTATATGCTTTCATTCGGGGTCTTTACTTTATTCTTCGGCCCACTCTCCGATCGATTCGGAAAAGTTAAAATCATCAATATCGCCGCTATGGGAACCGCTATTTTCAGTATGCTCGGCGCGCTTTCCTTCAATTTTTCTTCTCTCGTCTTTTTCCGTGCGATGAACGGCGCTTTCGGTGCAGGAATCTTCCCGGTTACGATGGCTTTGGTCGGACAGAGTTTTGATGCACAACACCGACACAAGGCGCTCGGAAAAGTTATGGGTCTCATGTTTTTGGGTGGTGCAACGGCAACCGCAATCGGTGGTACCCTCGCTTACCTCGGCTCTTGGCGTCTCGTCTACTTGGCTTACGGCGTCGGCGAACTTATTTTGGCCATTGTTATGCTCAAAGTTCTCGAACGCGACAAACCGACCGTCGATCATTTCAATCTTGTAAAGGCATACAGCGGTCCGCTTCGCAATTTTAAGTTTATGCGCCTTGTCCTCACCATTTTCTTCGTGGGATTCAGCGTATTCGGCAGCTTCACGTATTCCGGAAAACTCATTCAGGAATTGACCGGATACAACCTTCTGATCGTCGGATTGATGCTTTCACTCTTCGGTGTCGGCACTGTCTTTGGCGGCAGAATTGCACCGAAGTTGAAACAAAAACTGAAAAACAGTTTTCTGGCAACTGCCGGTGCCATCGGAAGCGTGTCACTTTTTATTCTCTCTTCTGTTCATCAACCGGTTTTGCTCGGATTGAGTCTGTTCGGATTCGGTGTCGCCTTTATTTTCCTTCAATCGACTTTGGTGGCATCCGCTCAGGAGCATTTGCCGACTATGCGCGGTACGGCTATGTCGCTCGCTTCTTTTAACATGTTCGTCGGCGGCGCAGTAGGAACGAGCATCAACGGTCGTATTATGGAAACACTCGGAGCCGCTCAAATCTTCCACAATGCCGCATACATTATTTTTGCAGCCGGTCTCGCGGCGGCCTTCTTTGAAGCCCGTTCCAATTAAAGAAATCCACGATCCATAAACATGGCGGCATTTTTCCTTTCGGAAAGATGTCGCTTTTTATATCATTTTAAAACTTAAACGACTTTTTATGAAAGCTTTATAGACGAACCGGGTATGAACATGATACTATTTAAAAAAATGTAAAGATTGTAATGAGGACTATTACATGAGCTATCTATTCCAGTTTCAAATCAATTTATTCGCCCTGGCCATTTTGGTCGCGTTAAATCATATCATCAGGACAAAATCAAAAGTCAAAAGCTTCAGCAAAATGATCTTAAAATTCGTCATTCTTTTCAGCGGCATTGCGCTCGTCTTTGAGCCATTGACTTGGATTTTTGACGGAGAAGTTTTTCCGGGCGCCTTTTTCCTTGAATACAGCACCAATTTTATTCTTTATATTTTGTCGCCTATTCTCGGGGGATTTATGCTCTCTTATGTCGACTATCATGTTTTTAAGCAACCGGAGCGGATCTACAAGAAACATTTTTACCAGCAGATGACCCTTGTCACCTTTGTCCTTCTCATCGTCAACTTTTTCTATCCGATTTACTTTTCTGTTTCTCCCGGAGACAATCGATTCCACGGCGGCCCCTATGAAAATCTACATTATGCCATGATCACACTCATGTACTTCTACATGGTCTATTTTGTCTTAAAAAACAGAAAGCGCACGACGACGTTTATTATGAAAATTGTCTTTGTCTTTTTCGGCCTCCCCGTCATCGGCATGATTATTCAGCTCTCATTTTCTCATCTGCATTTTTCATGGGCACTTATTGTCCTTGCCCTTCTGGTGGCTTACATTTACCTTGAAACAACCTCCACTGATGAAGATTATTTGACCCATCTCTTCAATCGCAAGAGCTATGAACTTTATACGCAACATTTAATTGAACTCAATAAACCATTCAGCGTTATACTCATTGACCTCAATGATTTCAAACACATCAACGATCACTACGGACATCATAAGGGCGATCAGGTTCTCATTCAATTTTCTCAAATTCTCCTGAAAGTCTTTTCTCCGAAAGGATTTGTCTCCCGTCTGGGTGGGGATGAATTCATTGTCGTATTGGAAGACCTTGAACACTTCGATGAAAAAAAAGCCGATGTCATCCGACAGCACCTTTTAAAAAGCGATGATCCGCTCATGCATTCTTTAAGTTTCAGCTATGGGTATAAGGTGTTTTCTTCTCACATGACCATGGATGAACTCTACGCCTCTGTGGATCGGGAAATGTATCAATTTAAAGCGCAATTTAAGGCACAATTTAAGGCACGCAGTTAAGGTACCGTCTTTCTTGAAATGCTTATTTAAAAGCGCATCCGTGCGCTTTTAATTTTTTTTCAGATAAAGCAAAACTCAACACACTTTCATCACAATTGTGCTTTATGATAAAGTCATAAAAATAAAAAGGGGTAACTCGTGATGAAAAGTAAAAAGGCGAAAATTTATCGCAAATACGTACAATTGTTTTTCTTTGCGCTGATCGGACTCATTGCCGTCAATCATACTCTGGTTGAAAGCGGCGCTGGCATTCCGTTCATATCAGACGCATCATTGCACGCACTCTGTCCGTTTGGAGGTGTTGTCACACTGTACAATCTCTTTACGCTCGGGACTTTTATTTCAAAGATCCACATGTCTTCCGTTATTTTAATGGCCATCGTCTTTATTCTCGCCGTCTTATTCGGCCCTGTTTTCTGTAGTTTCGTCTGCCCGCTGGGCACTTTGCAAGAATGGATCGGAAAAATCGGGAAAAAAATATTCAAGAACCGTTACAACCGTTTTATTCCGGCACCCGTTCATCGCGTATTGTCTTATTTCCGCTATATCGTTCTCGCCATGGTTGTCTATATCACAGCAAAATCGGGTTACCTGATGTTTGCGGATGTTGACCCCTATAATGCCTTGTTTTCTTTCTGGTCGGATGAAGTTTCCGTGAAAGCACTTATTGTGCTTGGCGTTCTCGCCGTCGGTTCTCTGTTTGTAGAAAGACCTTGGTGTAAATACGCCTGCCCATATGGCGCCCTACTCGGTCTCTCCAATAAAATCAAATTCTTTAAAATCAGACGCAACGCATCCACCTGTATTTCCTGTCATCAATGTACTTCTGCCTGCCCGATGAATATCGACGTTGAAAGCACTTCCTCTGTAACGAACTTACAGTGTATCAGTTGCTTTGAATGTACATCGGAAGCCGCTTGCCCGGTAGAAAATACCGTCAATTTGCAAATCGGCGATTTTTCTCAAAAATAATTGAAGATAGGAGAAAATTGAAATGAAACTATCCATAAAAAAAATGGCTCTCATTGTCGTCGTCGTTTTGTTTGGCGGAATTTCCATCACCATGCTTTCGGGGATATGGACGACAGAAACTACAAAAATACCGGCTACCTATGTTGAAGGAGACTTTGAAGGCGAATATAATCCGGAAGACATAAGGGGCTCTTATACATTCAACGAAGTCTCTACGCTCTTTGACATTCCTCTTGATGTCCTCTATCAAGCCTTTGGTGTCCCTGCGGATACCGACGGTGACGTCTTCAAAAGCAAAGACCTTGAAACACTTTATGAAGATCAAGAAGTTGAAATCGGAAACGGTTCCGTTCAAGTCTTCGTTGCACTCTATAAAGGACTTCCGATCGCACTCGACGATTCTTACTTACCGAGTTCTGCCGTTGAAATTTTGAAAGCGCTCCCTACGGAATGGACGGAAGAACAGCTTGCTTATTTTGACGCGTACTCTGTAATCCTTAGCGAACCGACGGCTTCCATCGATTCCGAAGCATCCGATGTGGTTTCATCCGAGGATGTGACAAGCGAGAGCAGCAGCGGTGAAAGCGTTGAGTCGACTACCACAGAAGATGCTGTCACAACCGAGGAAGAAGAGCCTCTCATCAAAGGGACGACCACCTTCCAACAAGTTTTGGATGCCGGCATCACTCAGGAACAAATTGAGTCCGTCATCGGAGCGGATCTACCGCCGACCAATCAACCGATCAAAGACTATTGCCTCAGTGTCGGTCTCTCGTTCTCCGAAGTCAAAACCGCATTAACCGACCTGTTACCCTGATGATAAAAAATAGGATGACGAATCATTCCCTTTCACACCTC
>JASUTA010000038.1 GCA_030445805.1 Clostridiales bacterium | reverse complement strand
TGACAATGTCTCGGAATGTCTATATTGTAGAAACAAGAAACGACCATTCGGAGACAGGTCCCCCATCGATCAAAGGAAGTATTTTTGTACAGTCAATTGTGGAAACTTTCTATGAGACGAACGGGAGGGAACGCTTATGCTTCAACTGACAGACGCAACCCTATGTACCTTGGATTTGAATAAGGCCAACGTTTCAGATGTAAAAGCCCTGTATGAATCTCTACTCTGGCTCGGAATTGATTTCATTCAAATCGAGGAGCCTGTGAGACAGATTTTGGGCAATCAGATCATTCCTAAACGCACATGCTTGATCGTTGACTCCAAAAGTCAATTTGAGAGTGCTCCGGGATTTGGAAAGTATGTCGCAAGGTCTTATGCAGAACCTTTTGATACGGAAATTATTGCTCAATCGGTTTTTGCCGGTGATTTTACGAGCGGCATGGAGTGCCCTTTGTATGTCTTTGGTGACCAAGCACTCTTTTTAGGTCGATATGAGTCTATTTTTGATACATACAGGAAACGACCGCAATGGGTAGATTTTGTACCTCGGTATGCGGGATATGCGGGCACGGCTTTAGCAATGGAATGGATTGAAGGTGGTGGTCAAGGCCTTGTTACCGGCATGCTGGGTTTAGGCGGGTATGCGGCAACGGAAGAAGTCATCATGGCGCTGAATGTCAGAGGAAAAGAACTTGTCAATATGGATACAACCCGATTGAGACGCATTGCAAAGCAATGTGCAAAATTGATCGGGCAGCCGATAAGAGCGCACAAAGCCATTGTCGGAGAGCGTATCTTTCATGTTGAATCAGGTGTTCATGTGGATGGTTTATTGAAAAATACGCATACATATGAAGCTTTTCCGCCCGAGTCTGTAGGAATGACACGCGAATTTGTCATCGGAAAGCTTTCCGGGAAAAGCGCTCTCGTACAAAAACTCCAAGAATTAAACGTCGAAATGGATAGTGATGCGGTAGATTGTCTCTTGAAAGCCATTAAATCATTCAGTTCGAAAACAGGGGCTCGAATTGACGAACAGAATTTTTTAAGTTTGCTGAACACAGTCAAGGGGGAATCTAAATGGCAACAAAGAAACGTATGCATCTGATTGACACGACGCTCAGAGACGGTGAACAGAGTCCCGACATTGTATTGAGCGTTCAGAACAAGATTGAGGTTGCTAAACTTTTGGACGATGCAGGCGTTTATCAGATTGAAGTCGGCATTCCCGGAATGGGCGGTGAAGAAAAGGCGGCGATCAAAACGATTGCGGCGGAGAGAAAGCAAGCGAGAATTGCAGTGTGGAACCGCATGAATGTCGAGGATATTAAGCACTCCATCGACTGTAATCCGGATGTGATTCACATCAGCTTGCCAATTTCGGATTTGATGATCTATACCCTCCTTAAAAAAGACAGGAATTGGGCTAAAGATCAAATTGAACGCTGTTCTCTTTTGGCACTTGAACATGGATTCGAAGTGAGTGTCGGATTCCAGGATGCCTCCAGAGCTGATATGGAATTTATGGTTGAAATGATCAATTTCCTTGAGCAGATCGGCGTAAAATCCGTTAAATTATCGGATACAGTCGGTGTATTGACGCCTCTTAGCACGCGCGTGATGGTGGAACGCATTGTAAAAAGCACGAATATCCGTGTCGGTATTCATACGCATAATGACCTTGGCATGGCCGTTGCCAATGCCATTACGGCAGGACGTTTTGGAGTGGAAACAGTTGATGTAACATTATACGGTATCGGCGAACGCGCCGGTAATTGCGATGCCTTTACTTTTTTGGAAGCATCGGAAGAAATTTTTGAATCCGTTCCGAATCGCAATGCGCTTAAAGCGATTCAGCTGAAGGCTGACAGTTTGATTTTTGAGCATGGAGGTCTGGGCAAATGGATTGAACTATGAGGGGGACTTATGAGAAGGAATATTAAATTTTTAGGTGCTGTTTCGATTTTAATGATTGTCTTAATGATGGCTTTGACGGCTTGTTCCGGTGGGACTGCCACGACGGCGGCTACAACAACCGCTGCTGCGGCTACAACAACCGCTGCTGCGGCTGAAACGACAGCGGAGACAACGGTGGCAACAGAAGCAGCTGAACCTGTTGAATTGCTCGTATCTGCAGCGGCGAGTTTGACGGATGTTATGGCGGAATTGGCTGAAGATTATAAGGATGTTAATCCGGATATTACGATTACGTATACCTTTGGGTCTTCAGGTGCGCTTCAAAATCAAATCGAAGAAGGCGCTCCGGCGGATGTCTTTCTTTCAGCAGGAAAAAAACAAATGAATGCGCTCAGTGAAAAGGATATCCCTCTTGAAGGAACGGAAAAAGACCTCCTTGAAAATAAGATCGTCTTGATTGTACCGAAAGGTAACGCAAAAGGGATTACTTCTTTTGAAGATGTGGCTACGGATTTGGTCTCAATGGTTGCATTGGGTGAACCTACCGGTGTTCCGGTCGGTCAATATTCTGCTCAAATTTTTACAAATTTAGGCATTATTGATGAGGTGACCGCTAAGGCCAACTACGGCAGCGATGTGCGCCAAGTCCTTACATGGGTTGAAAACGGCGAAGTGGATTGCGGTGTTGTCTATATGACAGATGCCATGACCAGTGAACTCGTAGATGTGGTTGCCATTGCACCGGAAGGCAGCACGGATAAAATTATTTATCCTGCCGCAGTTATCGGAACGACGGAATATCCGGATCAAGCCAAAGCGTTCTTAGATTATCTTTCTACGGACCGCGCGGCAGCGATCTTTGAAAAATACGGATTTTCAGTGCTCTAACTCATTCTTTTGGAAGAGGAGAGGCGGTTATCGTCTCTCCTTTTGTGTATGATTTTGACTTGTATGAGGATTTGAAGGAAAATAGAGGAGGTTGTGCTTGAACTTTTCACCACTTATTATTTCAATTAAAGTATCTGTCATCGCTACGATTATCACGTTTTTCTTGGGGATTATCGGTGCCAGAGTTGTGGTAAAAATGAAGCGCGGAAAAGGCCTCGTAGACGGAATTATTACGTTGCCGATGATTTTGCCGCCAACGGTTGTGGGCTTCTTTTTATTGCTCCTGTTCGGTAAAAACAGCCCCTTAGGGCGCCTCTTGATGAATTTTGACATTTCGATTGTGTTTACTTGGGTTGCGGCTGTTATTGCTTCGACTGTTGTTTCTTTTCCGCTGATGTACCGCACGGTACGCGGGGCGTTTGAAGATGTGGATTCGGATATGATTGCCGCGGCAAGGACGTTGGGGTTATCAGAAACGAGGATTTTTTGGAAAATCATTGTACCGAACGTGTTTCCCAGTATTATGGCGGGCACGATTTTAGCCTTTGCAAGAGCGCTCGGAGAATTCGGTGCGACCATTATGATCGCAGGGAACATTCCGGGAAGGACACAGACAATGGCAGTTGCCGTTTATACCGCGGTTCAGTCAGGAAACAGAGAACTGGCTTATAAATGGGTTGCTATTATTTGCACCATTTCATTTGCTTCGATGTTTCTTATGAACTATATTACGAGCAGACATGTGAAGAAAAACGTGAAACGAGGTGGCTTGTAATGAGTTTATATGTGCGCATAAAAAAGAAATTGGGAAAATTTATGCTGGATGTTGACATGACTTTTGAAAAGGATATCGTTGGGATTCTCGGAGCGTCGGGATGCGGGAAAAGCATGACGCTCAGGTGCATCGCAGGGATAGAAACGCCGGATGAGGGGCAAATTATACTCGATGACCGCGTTTTATTCGATTCCGAAAAAGGGATTGATCTGCCGCCTCAAAAGCGACATGTCGGCTACCTTTTTCAAAGCTACGCGCTTTTTCCGAACCTGACGGTAGAAGAGAATATCGCCATTGGGTGCGCGGTCGAAAAATCGAAGCGCGCGGAATGCGTTCGCGAAAAAATAGAAAAACTCCATTTGGTCGGGCTTGAGAAAAAGCGCCCACCGGAACTGTCCGGCGGTCAGCAACAACGGGTGGCAATTGCGCGTCTGCTTGCGTCCGAGCCGGAAATTATTATGTTGGATGAGCCGTTTTCAGCGCTGGACAGCCATTTGAAATGGCAAGTCGAACAAGAAATAGCAGAATTGATTTCAACTTACAAGGGCTATACGCTCATTGTTTCACACAACAGAGATGAAATTTACAGGCTTTGCAATCGCGTGGCAGTCATTACGGATGGACATGTCGATGCGATCGGCGAAAAAGATATGCTCTTTGAAAATCCCGATACCCGAGAAAGCGCTATTTTGACGGGCTGTAAAAACGTCTCTGCCATTGAGCGCATTTCTGAGTTTAAAGTGCGTGCGTTGGATTGGGGCATTGAACTGGAAGTCAATCATCCGGTCAGTGATGAAATTGCTTACATCGGGATTCGCGCTCACTTTTTGAAGCCGATTTGCAGTGGAGATTCTATCCCTGCGGAAAATTACCTGAAATGCACGCTGGTTCAGGTTATTGAAAATCCTTTTTCATGGATCCTTATGGCGAGTGGAGAAGAGGTGGCGGTGAGGGAAGATAACCCTTGGAGTTTTTTGAGATGTGAAGTTGAAAAGGCGGTCATGAAAAAAGCCCCTCAATCATTTGAGGGACTTGAATTTCCGAAAGACTGTCTACTATTGCTCAAAGCCTAAAACTTGAGGCTTGAGTTCAATGTTGCACAGGGTAATGTCGTCGAGAATGGATTCATCGGCGTGAAATTCGGACAGAATTTTTTCAAATAAGAGGGCTTTGTCGGTGCTGCCGATGAGGTCCTCTAATTTTTTGAGTGTTTCGTCGTAATCCAGACCGTGATTTTCATACAATCCGTCAGTGAAACAAAAGAGCCGGCGGACATTTTCAAGGGGAATGGTATAGGCCACCGTTTCTTGATTTTCCAGGACCCCCAGCATCATATTGTTGGGCGCATAGCGTTCGGAAGTCCCGTCTGTGCGGAACAGAAGAAGGTCCAGATGACCTGCATTGACAAGTTGTAACTCGCCGGTTTGAACATCTATGGTGCCGAAAATACCGGTCATATATTTGCTGCGCTCTTCATAATCGGCATTGAGTTTGCAAAGAAGTCGATTTAAAGTGTCCACGCTGGATGTCAGCGGATTAAATCGCATGTAATCGATAAACATTTGTGCAATGGTTATGGAGATAAGAGCGGAAGAAACGCCGTGTCCCGTCACATCGATGAGGGCAAAATGATATTTCCCGGGAATTGGATTTTCGAATACGATAAAATCGCCACCCAATTGGTTGTAATGGGTAATGTGATAGTCAAAGGCGATCTCTGTATTTTCAATTGTAGAGGGCAGCAAAGCATTCATGACATATCGCGCGAGACGCACTTCTTTGGAGAGTTCGTCGAGAAGCAAACGCTCACGCGTGATGTTGCGCCCGATTTTCAGAAACTTTTCAATTTCCCCGTGTGGACTGCGGATTGGCGTGATGGTGGCTTCTTCATAAAATCGATGGAGATATTTGCTTTGATTGACGAAAATTCCTTCCCAGACATCGCCTCCTAAAATGGTTTCCCAAAGTGCTCGATAAAAGTCTTGGTCATGAAAATCGGTTTTAATGACGGCAGGCGATTTTGAGATTAATTCTCGACTCGAATAGCCGGAAAGTTTTTCAAAATACGGGTTGGCGTATTCAATATTGCCGCGTCTGTCGGTAATGACGATGGTATTTTGCGCACTGTTAAATAGGTTGTCGAGCAGATAGCTTTGATTTTGACGGCGTTTTTCACGGATGTAGGTATCGAGCAGTGCAATCAGTTCAACGTTAAAATAGCCTTTTCTCAACCACCTGATGATGCCGTGGGCATAGTAGAGGCTCAAAATATTCGGCGTCAGATCGACGTTGATGACAATGATTTGTTCATAATGAAGATTGAGTTGATTGAGAAAGGTGCTGTCGGTCGGCAAGTGCATGGCATCGATAATGAGCAAATCATACTTGCTGTCCGGCCAATCACCGGTGCTCAGCACGCGCGTAATCGGTTCGCAGTAAGCCGTATAGCGTTCGATGACATCCAGAATGGGGGCATAGTCTTCTTGAGCGGTTAAAAGGTCAATATAAAGCGTAAAGCGTGAAAACATGGGTTCCTCCAACTAGCGTTTTCGCCGTTTCTTTTTAGTAGCCTTTTTCACAGAAAATCCGAATCCTCCGATTGCTTCGCCGAGTTCAAAATAGGTACCGTGGCTGTAGCAGATGGGTTCGGCGAGATCCAGTCTGAATTTACCCGAAGGCTCTAAATAGCGTTCGTCGATTGAAATGCCGAGCACTTTGGCCAAAAACATGTCGTGTGAGCCGAGCGGCATGACCTGAGTCACTTCACATTCAATGGAAAGCGGAGATTCTTCAATCATCGGGACGCCGGTCATCGGTCCGGGAACGGCATGAAGCTGCATTTCTGAGAATTTATCGATATCTCTGCCGGACTTGACGCCGCAAAAGTCGGTTGCACGCGCGAGGCTTTTTGTCGTCAGGTTAATGACAAAGGTGCCGGATTCGGAAATGAGCGCATGGGAATAGCGCGTTTTTCTCAGGGACACATAAGTCATTGCAGGGTCTGTACAAACGGTTCCCGTCCATGAAACCGTGATGATATTTGGATTTTTCATACTGCCGCAAGAAACCATGACGGCCGGTGCCGGATAAACCATCGTACCGGGTTTCCAAAGTTGTTTTGGCATATTTTCCTCCGAGAATGAGTCATTTGAATCTTGTGTATTTATTGCATTATAGCATATGAGGGTATTTTTTTTCTTGAAATTTCCTAAAAAAAAAGATAAAATATCCTTAATCAAAACATAACAGGAATCTTTGAAAAGAGGATGTTTTATGAGTGAGTGTGTTCTGAACGCATAATTGAATCGGAAAATGTAAGGCCTTTTTTGGCGTACGCATTTTTCGGCAATGTGTTTTTAGAACGGTCGATTCCTGTATATGTGAGATTTATGATTGGTTTAAATCGAGCAGCGGATTTGTATCCGGTGCTTTTTTTGTTGCAAAAATTCGGAGGACACACTCATGATGACAGAAACATACGCCATGATTAACGGCGACGAAATATTAAAAGAGCTGACAGCAGGTGCTGTTACAGAAGAAGCAAAAGAGCGTCTTGAAAATTTGACGCTACAGACGGACCTTTATTTAGCGGGGAAACAGTTAAACGAGACCACGGAAGCCAGAATTATTTTGGACGGCAGCGGGAGTGTTCCTTTGCATAAGCTGAGCGGCATGGGTGAGGTGCTCCGACGACTGGAAATCGGAGACGTTCTGCAACCGGCGGCCTTTGAACAATTGCTTCAATTTGTAAACGAAGGCGGGCGGCTCAATCGGTTTATGCAGGACTGGATCGCAGCGGCACCGACTGTCGCGGGATACGCCATGAGCATTGACCCGCTTGACGATTTCAGAATTCGGTTGAACGACAGCATTTCAAATGGTCGTGTCGCCGACGCGGCCTCTCCCGTACTCGCTAAAACAAGGCGGCGTATTGAAACGGCAGAAGATAAAATACGGAGTAAAATGCAGAGCTATCTGACCGAATCGCGGTTCAGCGATATGCTTGCGGATCCGCTGATCAGCAAGCGGGACGGACGGTATGTAATCCCGATTAAGAGCGAACACAAGCGAAAAATAGACGGCACGGTCATGGATCGATCACGCAGCGGCGGGACGGTCTTTGTGGAGCCGGCGGCGGTCAGAAAACTTCAGGAAGAACTGGATAAACTGCGGGCGGAGGAAGAGGCTGAAGTTTATCGTATTTTAGCGGTACTCAGCAATGAAGCGGCATTTCATCTTTCGGCTCTGAAAATTAATTTTGAAGCCATGGTGACTTGTGACTTTGCTTTTGCCAAGGCAAAACTTTCACGAAAATATCGCGGCATGGCGGCACAGATTAACACGAGCGGCGTTATTCGACTGAACGGCGCAAAGCACCCACTTTTGGGAAGGGATGCGGTGCCGCTTTCGCTTGAACTGACAGCGGAAAAGAGGAGTCTCGTCATCACCGGCCCCAACACCGGCGGTAAGACGGTAACGATGAAAACGGTGGGGTTATGCGTCTGGATGACCCAACTCGGATTGCACATCCCGTGCGAAATCGGAACAACCGTGCCGATCTTCACCGATATCTTGTGCGACATCGGAGACGGGCAGAGTATCCAGCAGAATTTGAGTACCTTTTCGGCGCATGTGATGCACTTGAAAGCGATTCTCGAAAAGGCAAATCCCCGGTCCTTGGTTCTTTTGGACGAAATCGGCGCGGGAACGGACCCTGCAGAAGGAATGGCGCTTGGCATTGCGGTTTTGGAAGCCCTTCATGAGAAGCGTGCCTATGTTCTGGCATCGACGCACTACAGTGAGATAAAAGCCTTTGCGGCCTCTCATCCCGGCTTTATTACGGGTGGGATGGCCTTTGATCTCAAGACACTTAAACCGCTTTATCGACTGGAAGTCGGAAAATCGGGGCAGAGCAACGCCTTGCTTATCGCTTATCGCCTCGGACTTCCTGAAAACATTGTCTCGAGAGCCCATGGACTGGCCTATGGAGAACGATTTTCAGTTGAATCGTATGCAAGCGTTTTCCGTGAAAACGGCGAAGGCGTTTCTGAAGCGCCGGATGATTCTGAAAAAACAGAGCTTCAGAGTCATCCTAAAGTTGTACCTTCCGATGCGGCGTCAAAAAAATACGGCGTTCAGTCGACGGCAAAGTTCAACGTGGGAGATGCGGTTTATATTCATACCATGCGGCGCACCGGTATTGTCTGTGAAACCGAAAATGCAAAAGGTGAAATCGGGGTCATGGTAAAAAACAAAAAGATTCGAGTCAGCCACAAAAGACTTTCACTGCACATTGAGGCGGCGGAACTCTATCCGGAAGATTATGACATGGACATCGTTTTTGAGTCCAAGGACGATCGAAAAAAGAAAAAGAAAATCGGCAAGGGAAAACGCGGGATCACGCTTGAAAAATAACCGCATTAAATGGAAGAAACTGAGGTTTAGAGGTTGATTAAATTTGGGCGTTATACTATAATATAAGCAGTTTATTTTTTGAAAAAGCTAGGAAGAGAAGTAGTAGGTCAAATGCAGTGTTCAGAGAGCCGCCGGATGGTGAGAGGCGGTCGATGCAATGCCGAACTCATCTTGGAGCTGCAGTCGTGAAGAGCGATTGCCGGTTGGCGCCGTTAAAGTTTTGAGAGGACTGCTTTTGCAGTCAATTAGAGTGGTAACGCGAGCCCTTCGTCTCTAAACGAAGGGCTCTTTTTTTTTTAGGATCGGCGAGGTGAAATTTCTCGGGAAAAGCCATCCTTATAATAACTGTTGAGAAGAGGAGTAAAAACATGCGCGATTATTCACACGAATCCGTCGAGAAAAAATGGCAGGATATATGGGAGGAAAAACAAGCGTTTAAAGCTCATCAAGATTATTCAAAGCCGAAGTACTATCCGCTTGTAGAGTTTCCGTATCCGTCAGGACAAGGATTGCACGTAGGACATCCCAGACCTTATACGGCACTGGACATCGTGGCGAGAAAACGAAGAATGGAAGGCTACAACGTCTTGTTTGCCATCGGTTGGGATGCATTTGGCCTACCGACGGAAAACTATGCCATAAAAAATAAAATTCACCCGGCCATTGTAACGGAACAAAATATTGCACGCTTTAAGGCGCAATGTAAGAGCATCGGCTTTTCATTTGACTGGTCCAGAGAGATCAATACGACAGACCCGAATTATTATAAGTGGACGCAGTGGATTTTTATCCAATTGTTTAAACACGGCTTGGCCTATAAAAAAGAAATGGATATCAACTGGTGTACCTCCTGCAAAGTCGGCCTTGCCAATGAGGAAGTCGTGAACGGTGTCTGCGAACGTTGCGGAAGCCCTGTCGTAAAGCGTGCCAAATCGCAGTGGATGCTTAAAATTACGGAATATGCGGAGCGTTTGATCGATGATTTGGACGACCTCGATTACATTGAGCGCGTCAAGATTCAGCAAAAGAACTGGATCGGAAAATCAGTCGGTATGGAGATTGATTTCAAAACCACGACCGGTGAAGTTCTGCGTGTTTATACGACGCGCCCGGATACGATTTATGGTGCGACGTATATGGTCGTCAGCCCGGAACATCCGATGATTGACGAGCGCAAAGACGTCATCACCAATATGGACGCGATTGAAGCCTACCGAGAACAAGCCCGATTAAAATCGGATTTTGAAAGAACCGAACTCAACAAAGACAAGACGGGCGTTCCGATCGAAGGTGTGTGGGCAATCAACCCGGTGACCGAAGCGCGCATTCCGATTTGGATTTCCGATTACGTTTTGATGAGCTACGGAACAGGGGCCATTATGGCCGTTCCGGGACACGATACTCGCGACTGGGAATTTGCAAAAGTGTTTGATTTGCCGATTATTGAAGTCGTTGCCGGCGGCGATGTGGAAAAAGAAGCCTTTACGGATATCGCAGACGGCGTTTTGATCAATTCGCCTCTCATTGACGGTCTCAAAGTGGCGGATGCCAAGGCTGTCATTTCAAAATATTTAGAAGAAAAAGGACTCGGCACGCCAAAAGTCAATTTCAAACTCAGAGATTGGGTCTTTTCGAGACAGCGCTATTGGGGGGAACCGATTCCGCTCGTGAGCTGTCCGGAATGCGGATGGGTCGCACTTCCTGAAGAGAGCCTGCCGCTTAAATTACCCGAAGTATCCAGTTATGAACCGACGGACAATGGGGAATCTCCACTGGCGGCAATGACGGACTGGATTGAAACCACTTGCCCGAAATGCGGCGGACCGGCGCACAGAGAAACGGATACCATGCCGCAATGGGCCGGTTCGAGCTGGTATTTCCTGAGATACTGTGATCCGCACAACGATGAGACATTTGCGTCAAAAGAAGCGCTTGAATATTGGATGCCGGTTGACTGGTACAACGGCGGTATGGAGCATACGACGCTTCACTTGCTCTATTCACGCTTCTGGCATAAATTCCTCTTTGACATCGGAGCGGTCAATACGAAAGAACCGTATCAAAAAAGAACGTCACACGGTATGATCCTCGGAGAAAACGGCGAAAAAATGTCCAAATCACGCGGGAATGTCGTCAATCCGGACGATATCGTTTCCGCATACGGCGCGGATACCCTTCGCGTGTATGAGATGTTTATCGGGGACTTCGAGAAAAGCGTGCCTTGGTCGGACAGCAGTGTGAAAGGTTGCCGACGATTCTTGGAACGCGTATGGAGTCTTGTGGATGATGTCAATGCGGAAGAAGCGGTTTCGCCGGAATTTGAGCGTGACATTCACAAAGCGATTAAAAAAGTGACGGAAGATTATGAAACACTCAAATTCAATACGGCGATTGCAACGTTGATGGCCCTTTTGAATCAATACAAAAAAGCGGAAAAAATTACGCATGGGGACATACGCTACATGTTGCTCTTGCTCAATCCGGTTGCGCCGCATATCACGGAAGAAATCTGGGAAATGCTCGGGTTTGAAGGAATGGTCTGCGAACAAAGCTGGCCGGCTTACGACCCTGAAAAGGCAAAAGACGATGTCATCGAAATGGCTGTACAAATCAACGGAAAAGTCCGTGCGACCATCACGATTGAAGTGGACTCCGATCTTGATGCCGCCCGTGAGAAGGCAATGGCCGAAGAGAAAGTACAGCAGTTTACGGCCGGTAAAAAAATTGTCAAGGAAATTTACGTTCCCGGAAAGATTTACAACATCGTTGTCAAGGGGTAACGGATAAAGGTTGACATTCATTATCAGTAAAAATATAATAAAATTGTAGTCACATAGATTTAGATTTGCACGTTTGGAGGCAACATGGAAAAAGAGATTATAATAGAGGGTATGAGTTGCAACCATTGCAAAATGCGCGTTGAAAAAGCTTTAGGCGGTCTCGCCGGAGTGGACAGCGCTCAGGTTGTATTGGATGAAAAAAAGGCAGTGATTCAGCTGTCTGCCGATGTGTCCGATCACGATTTAAAAGAAGCCGTTGAAGATGCGGGTTACGACGTGGTTAGCATTAAAAATTTAGACTAATGCATGCTGTTTGGCCGCCTGTAAGGGCGGCCTTTCATTTTTAAAATTAAATTTTTTTATGAGGATAACACCGTTTTTGCAGAAGATAAGACATTTTTTTATAGAGAACGGAAGAGAGGGGCATTATGCGCAGAGTATGGATTGGGGCTTTGATTCTTTTGACGTTGGCAACGGGGTGCAGTCGCGGAGACGACGGACTGACCGCTTCCGCAAATACGGAGCAGGTGGTGCAAGTCCGGACCATTGAAAAGCAGATGAAATATGAGACTTTGGATGAAACGGGAATTGTTTCGGCAAAAGATATCGTGCCTTACAGTTTGAAATTGGGCGGTATTTTGAAAGACGTCTATGTGGAAATCGGGGACTCTGTTTTTGCCGGACAGCTGTTGGCAGAAGCCGATAACAGCGATGCGGAAATCGGTGTACAAAGTGCAAGTGAAATGGTTGCGGCGGCGCAACTGGATTATGAAAAAGCCGTTGCGGCTCGGGACTATTATCAAAATCTCTACGATCAAACGGAGACGCTTTATAACAGCGGAGCGGTTTCTAAGAAAGACTTAGACGATTTGGGACTTCAATTGGAGCTCAGTCAAAAAGACGTGGATCAAGCGAACAAAGTCTTAAACCAAGCGCGACTCGACAGTGTCTATAAAAACAGTCAGGCCGATGATTTCTCGATTGTTTCGGGGTTAGACGGTACAGTGGTGGACGTTTTACATAAATCCGGGGAAATTGTAGGCGCCGGATATCCGGTTGTCATCGTCAGCGGAAATGAGCAAATGGTCAGTATTTACCTCACTCAGGAAGAACTGGAACGCCTTGAAGCGTCTGATGCATCGGGGATACAAATGACGATCGGAGACGAAACGGTCGAGGGGACGCTGGATGCAATCAGTCATATCCCGGATGAAATGACCCGAACGTATCGCATTGATATTGCCATCAGTGGGGACAAAAATTATTTACTCGGCGCGCTTTGCGATGTGTCTTTCCAATTGCGCGCTATTGACGGTTTTTGGGTTCCGATCGCTTATATAAAAAATGATAACGGTGCTTTTGTGTACATCGTCAATAATGAGGGCCGGATTGAAGTGAAATCGGTGACGCTCCATGAAATCAGCGGTGAATCGGTTCGTGTCGAGGGACTTGCCGAGGGCGATAAAATTGTCGCCTCCAAAGGGATCTTGATTCAGGGTCAGCATGTGCAAACAGCGGAGGGAGAAGAATGATTGAGCGCGCGGTAAAAGAACGCAAAGTAACACTTCTGCTGGCGCTTGTGTTGATTCTGTTCGGACTCTATGCTTATGTGTCCATGCCGAAACAGGAAAATCCGGATACATCCAGTCCGGCGGCACAAATTATTTTTATTTATCCCGGTGCCACAGCAGAAGAAGTGGAAACCACCATCACCAAGAAAGTAGAGGATGCCGCTGCAACGCTCGAAGGCGTAGAAACACTACTGACCTACTCCAATCCCAATAGTTCCGTTGCCGTGATTACACTGGACTACAGTGTGGATTATCAGGCGCAGTGGCAGGCGCTTAGAGAATCGCTGGACGACCTGCAGAATGAATTGCCGGATCAGGTGATGCCTTATACACTCAAAACAAATCTGACGGATTATGCGGGCATGATTTTGAGTTTTTCCGGAGACGGGTTGTCTTATGAAGCGCTGAATGACATTGCGGAAACGTATAAAAGTGCCATAGAGACCGTTGACGGGGTTGGGCGAATCGAAATTGACGGATTGCCCGAGAAAAAAGTATTTGTAACGGTGAACTCAAAAAAAATCGCCGGTACCCCGCTGACAAGCCGCGATATCTTTGAATGGATTGCGGCACAGGGCGCTTCGATTCCTACGGGGACCATCGACACGGATGAAGGACGCATCGGAGTAAAGATGCCAAGCGGATACGATTCCGTAGAGGAACTTAAAGACTTGGTGGTTTACACATCCGAGACAGGAGCTGCTTTGCGTCTCAGTGATGTGGCGAATGTGGAAATGCGATACGAAACGGGGGAACCGCGGTATACACACGACGGTGCACCTGCAATTTTATTGACGGCTTATTTTGAAGCCAATAAAAATGTCATTACAGTGGGAATGGACATACAAGATGCGCTCAATGCGCTCGGTGAAAAATACGGAGAGGGTCTGAATGTGACTCCGGTTCTTTTTCAGCCGGATGAAGTGCAGTCGGCAACGCGTTCGTTTACAATGAACTTGATTCAAGGGGTCGTTTTTGTTATCGGCGTTGTTTTGATCGGCATGGGTCTGAGAAACGCATTGGTGGTTTCAACGACCATTCCGCTGGCCATTGCCGTTACAATCGGCGCTATGTATCTCATGGGGATACAGATCCATCAGATTTCCATAGCGGCATTGATTATTGCTTTGGGGATGCTCGTAGATAATGCCATTGTAGTCAGTGATGCGATTCAGGTCAGGTTGGCTCAAGGGGAAGAACGGTTTTCGGCCTCTGTTTTGGGAGCGAAAGAGTCGGCTATTCCGGTTTTGACATCGACACTGACGACGCTGGCCGCATTTGCACCGCTGATGACGCTTCCTGGAGAGGCGGGAGAGTTTGCAAAGTCACTGCCTCAAGTGGTTATGATTGCGTTAACGGCCTCATATCTGGCTGCAATGCTCGTTATTCCGGCGCTTGCCAGCCTGCTTTTCAAATCGGGTGCTGAAAAAAATCCGAAAAAAAATCGACTGCGCCATGCGTTTCAAACGGCATTGGAATGGTCGCTCAAACACCGCATGACTGTCTACATCGTACTCGCCGTTGTGATTGCGGCAACAGCTTGGCTGGCCACAAAGCTTGAAATCAATCTGTTCCCATATGCGGATAAAGACATTTTTTATGTGGATATCAAGGCGGATAGTCCGACCGAGACGGATGGGCTGGTTGCCTCAGTGGAATCGATTATCGGAGAATTCCCCGAAGTGATACAAGTGGATACGGCGATTGGAACGGGCTTCCCTAAATTTTACTTGACGGTGGGAATCACACCGCCTTCGGAAGATGTCGCACAGATTATTTGTAAAGTGGAGCCTTCCGAGACGGGGAATATGGACATCCTCGCAGACAAGCTTCAAACGGCTTTTGACAGCCGCTTGACAGGAGGTTCTGCGACGGCGCGCCTTATAGAAATCAATCAACCGGGTGCCGCGATTGAAGTGCGTGTATCGGGAGAAGACCGCGAAAAAATTCAGGAAGTGTCGCAAGCCGTTTACTTGTTTTTGAAGGAACGGGATGGAACCGTCAATGTCAGCAGCGATGCACCGTCCGAGATTTTTCAGTACGCCGTTGAACCGGATGAAGACAAAGTGGCCGGATTGGGATTGACGCGTTATGGCATTCAGTATCAGACGAGCTTGGCGCTGGAGGGAATGAAAGCCGGTGAGGTGAGTGACGGAGAGGATGATTTGGCCATTCAATTGTCTCAAGACATAGAAAGCATTGAGGATTTGATGAATGTTCAGGTCCGATCGGATTATACAGGCGAAAAGATCGCCGTCAGACAATTTGCCGATGTTGAGCTCTCACCGTCTCTGGATCGAATCAAGCGGTATAACCGTCAGGAAACCGTTTCAATTACTTCCGACGTTCGGCCCGGATATACGCCAAATGCGGTGCAGAGCGACCTTGAAGCCTTTCTTCCGACATTGGATTTATCAGGTGTCCAGATTGATTATGCCGGCGACCAGGAAGTGTTTGATAAGTACATTTCCGGATTGATGGCTGCGGCATTGTTTGCACTGGCGGCGGTTTATCTAATTTTGCTGATTCAGTTCAACAGTTTTGTTCAGCCGTTGATTATTCTACTGACAGTACCGCTGTCAACAGTGGGGTCGGTTTTGGTCTTGTGGCTCTTCCGCGTGAATTTTACTTTTGCAACGGGACTCGGTATTGCGAGTTTGATTGGGATTGTCGTTAACAACGCCATCTTGCTGGTGGAATACATCAACCGGGAACGCGCGGAAGGCAACGGTGTTGAAGAAGCCTGTCTCCGATCGGTGGACAGACGGTTCAGACCGATTATGCTCAGTACGACGACCACGGTTATCGGATTGCTTCCGCTCGCTTGGTCGAACAGTTCGTTCTTCACGCCGATGGCTCTTGCTCTGATGGGAGGCCTTATGATCTCGACATTGCTGACACTGATCGTTATTCCGACTGTGTATGCATCGGTGCACCGCAAAGAGCTGTAGCGTGAAAGACCCTTTCAAAAAATAAAAAACACCCCGAGGGTGCGCAGACACTTTCTCGGGGTGTGTTATGTCATAAAAAATCGTCAAATTTTTCGGAGCCGGGATTGTAGGTGATGTTGAATTTATATCCCTTGTTTCTGACGGTTAAAATGTATTGATGCTCCGGGTCAATGGCGGCAATTTTTTTTCTGAGACGGCTGATGTGTGTCATCAGGGCATTGTAGTCGCCGAGGCTCTTTTGTCCGGTGATTAATCGGAAGAGGTATTCCATATTATAAATATAATGTGGCTCTCGCGCTAAAGTATGAATGAGAATATACTCGGAATGCGTCAGGTCGACGCGTTGCCCTTTAACATAGACCTCTTTTGACAGGGAATCTATCGTGAGATTTTTATAATTCAGTGTCGTCTGCTCATGAGAAAAATTTTTGTACATGCGCTTGATTCGGCGGTGCTGTGCCCGCAGGCGCATTAAGAGAATTTCCGGATTAGGCGGCACCTGGAAAAAATCGTCTGCCCCTTTTTTGAGTGCTTCAAGAATAGTGCCTGAATTATTTTCACGATGATATGTATATGTATACGCATCGTTCCAAAAGTGAAAGGGATTGCCCTTCATAGAAGTATCCGCATTAATCTCGGAGACAGAAGAGATGACCGTTCCGGCTTCTAAAAAGAGGAAATGACATCTTGCATTGCTTTTCATTAAGTATTCTTCAAAATTGGCATAAATTTCAATAGAAAAGGTGTTTTGGATTAAAAAATTCGAAAGTTGATCTATATCAAGTGCCGGGTTTTCAATAATTGCAATTTTAGGTTCAGGCATGAAATATACAGTCCTCCGAAGACAAAATTATTATTTCAAAAATACAACTAAATTTATCTGATATAAAAATTTGAGTATTATTGGCGTGTGATGGGTTAAAAAATAAAACAAAAGAACCTTGAAGTTACATCGGGGTAATTTCGTCTATAATTATATAATAATTATTGGTAAAATATGCGGAGAACGATGAAATGTAAGAAAATGCAAGGTTTGTAAAATGTATATTTACATAACTATCTTAAAGGAATAGAAGCCTTTTTTTTGAAAGGGATCTAGGTATATAGCCCTTTCTATTTTAGGTGCAAAGGCTCAATAATAAAAGATAAATTTTGAGTGTATTCTATTTTAAGGGTTAATCTTAGGAAAATCGACAGAAAACAATAAGTTGTATTAAGTGAATATCATTCATAAGATGAAATTTTTTTAATAAATTTATTTTTAAATAAGAGGGTCTCAAATCTTTCTGAATATGATATCCTAAAGGATAGTGATATATTTTGAATCATAGGATTTAAAATAGTTGTTTAGATAGGAATGGAAAGGGTTAAGAGAATATGCAAGGAGTGCTTTCGTGAAAGAAAAAAAGAACATCAGAGCGCTCGTGAGGAGGTAAGCATGCGCAGTAGCCTAAAAGCTAAAACGATGGCTATCATTTTTATTGTTATTGTGTTGCCGTTGTCTTTAATTGGCGGATTATCCCTTTTTCAGTTCACGGGTGCCATTGAATCGTCTGTGTCCCAATTGTTGAACACACAGGTCGATTTAACTGCGGAGACCATAGAGACTGAAATTGATAAAGCCAATTTAGTCGGATCAATATTGAGTTCAAATGAAACTGTAATTGCCTTTGCTACAGGAGATAACAGCAAATTTTCAGAAGTACATACACTGTTGGCCGATCAGCAGGGAGGAAATTCAGAAACCATCGATATGCTGATTATGACCGATATTAGAGGCCGCACGTTGACATCAAGCAGTGAGAACTCATCTCAAATTGATTTGAGTGACCAGGCATATATTCAAGATGCCCTCAGAGGCAATATCGGTCAAAGTGATGTCATTATTTCAAAGTTTACAAATATGCCGATCGTTGCGGTGGCTTACCCGTTGAAAGACGGTGATCGCGTCGTGGGGACCATTGTCGCGACCATTCGATTTGATAACATCGCTGAGCATGTTAGATCGCTTCAAGCCTTTGAATCCGGGTATGCCTTTTTATTTAAT
>JASUTA010000037.1 GCA_030445805.1 Clostridiales bacterium | reverse complement strand
TAATTGTAAAATTCAGAAAATACCCTTGCATTTATTATACCAAAAAATCGCTTCTAATGCAGTAAAATAAAGGTATTGGGAGTTAATAAGCAGACACTATTTAAGTAATCCTGCTTTTGTTTACTGAAGATCAACTGTTTTTCTTCTTCCATAAACTGATTGGTATAAAGTCGGTAGTAGTACCCCTTCTTTTCCATCAGGGTATGGTGATTTCCGCTCTCTATAATCCGCCCTTGGTCGATGACCAGGATTTTATCAGCATTACGAATGGTCGACAGTCGATGCGCGATGATAAAACTCGTTCGGTTTTCCAACACGCGATCGATGGCATACTGAATCTTTACTTCCGTCTCCGTATCAATCGATGAAGTCGCTTCATCGAGGAAAAACAGCGCCGGACGTACAATAATGGCACGCGCAAATGAAATCAGTTGCTTTTCTCCCGTAGACAGCAACCCGCCGCCTTCTCCGACTTGTGTCTGATACCCTTTTTCGAGTTTTCGGATAAAGTCGTGCGCATTGACGAGTTTTGCCGCCTCATAAACCGCTTCGTCTGTTGCGGATAGGTTTCCGTATCGAATATTCTCCATAATGGTACCGCTAAAAAGATGCGGCGATTGGAGTACGTACCCGATGTTGGAATGGAGCCAACTTTGTGATCTCAGTCGATAGTCTTTGCCGTCGATCAGGATTTCTCCCGAAGTCGGCTCGTAAAATCGGCAGGCTAAATTGACAATGGTACTTTTACCGGAACCGGTCTCTCCGACGAGTGCCACCGTTTCTCCCGCATGAACCGTGAGATTAAAATGTTCAAGAATCGGCTCATCCGTTTTATAGGCAAATCCAACGTCATTGAAGACGATATCGCCTTTGATCGGTTCCCAGTTTTCTGTTTTCAAATGATAGTGATCGCCGTACTGTGCTACCACCGCATCGCTTTCCGTAATCTCCTCCGGTTCATCCAATAACTGCATAATACGTTCGGCAGCCGCTTGCGCCCCGATGAGTTCCGTATAAACACGTGCGAGTTCCAGTACAGGGTCGAAAAACTGTCGTGCATAGGTAATAAAAAGAACCAGTACACCGTATGTGATAAAATTTTCAATCAGGAAAGTACTTCCGAAATAGAGCGTAAGCACCATCCCGATCGCGGAGATAAACAGAGCCATAGGCAGGTACCCCGCAGAAATCGTCGCCGCACGAACCGAAGTCCGTTTCATATCGCCGATGACTACACCGAACTCATCACGGTTCAGCTCTTCTCTCACCAAAGTTTTCGTCGTCTTTGCGCCGACGATACCGTCGTTGAACATCCCTGTGATCTTTGAATTGATCTTTCTCACATTTCTGAATTCCACAAGCATTTTCTTTTCAAATAAAACGCTGATGTAAGCCAGCAAAGGCACGGTCGCAAGCGTTACAAGCGCCAGGCGCCAGTTGACGACGAGCATGACCATCGATACGCCGAACATCATCGCAAGACCCCATACGAGATCGACGAGACCCCAAGCAATGGTTTCGGAAATCTTCATCGCATCCGAAGTCGTTCTTGAAATCATCCAGCCGACTGCATTCTTGTCATAATAACTGAACGACAGACGCTGTAACTTTTCGAAACAATCTTTTCGAATCTTATAAAGAATCCCGTTTTCAAGCTTTCCGGCGTGTCGAATAAAGAAAAACACGTCCACTGCCAGCAAAATACTGAGTGTTAAAAATGCGAGGCCGACTTTCCAAAGGCCGTCAGCGTTCATCGGCTCAACGTAATGATCAATTGCGTACTGGGTTAACAGCGGCATCGTCGTATCGAGTGCTGCCAAAGAAACCATAAATACACACAGTATGATAAAATCTTTTTTCAGTGCCTTCAGGTAAGAAAAAAACTTCTTCCAAATGGCCCTGTCGTACTTTATTTTCATGTCTTGTAATTCTTCCAAAACAAACCCCTCCTTAATATTTACTGACGCGGCGGCTGTTTTCTCCGCCTCTTACCGAGTGTGAGGGCTGATACTATACCACCATTTTTTGAAGATCCCAAATGCGCTTGTATAAGCCGTCTGTTTCAATCAGTTGTTCATGTGTCCCGCTTTGGATCAATCGACCGCCATCCAGTACAAGAATGTAATCGGCTTCCGAAAGTGTTGAAATTCTGTGGCTGATAATAAAGGTCGTCACATCTTTACTGCGTTTCTTCAGCGCACGTCGAATGCGCATATCCGTTTCCGTATCGACCGCACTTAAAGAATCATCAAAAATCAAAATGCGCTTCTCTTCATCGATAATGGTTCTTGAAATCGCAACCCTCTGCTTCTGTCCACCCGAAAGGGAGACCCCCTTCTCTCCTATGACGGTTTCGTAGCCGTTTTTAAACGTTACGATATTGTCGTGTATGGAAGCCGAACGTGCAGCTTCTTCAATATCCACGTCGGAATAATCCGAACGCGTAATGCCGATGTTTTGTTTTACCGTTTTTGCATACAAATACGGCTCTTGAAGAATCAATCCGATTCTTTGGCGGATCCACTGCTTCTGTATCGTCCGCAATTCATACCCATCTATTCGAATGCTGCCTTCATATTCGTACAACCGTTGAAGCAAGTTTACGAGTGTGGATTTCCCGGCTCCCGTGGACCCGAGTATTCCCACGGTTTGTCCAGCCTTGATTTCAAAAGAAATGTCTTCAAGGGCAACTTTTCCGTCCGGATAGGCAAATCTGACGTGATCAAAGACCACATTTCCGGTAATTTCAGGTGTGATTTCTCCCGGCATTACTTTCTCAATCGGTTCATTTAAAATTTCTTCAATCCGGTTAATGGCCACCGTCGTTTTACCGAGTTCACTGAGCAATCGGCCCGATTGCTTCACAGGCCAGAGCAGCATCGATTCATAAGTAATAAATGCCACCAACGTCCCAAGTGTAATTTCCCCATCGATGACCATCCGTGATCCGACGATGAGAACGATCCCATTTTGAATCAGTGTCAAGAGATCAGACAAGGACCAAAAGGTACCCAGTATTTTAATGAGATTGTAATTCGTCTCACGGTGCTTCTGATTGACTTTTTCAAACTTGTCAATCTCATAGCGTTCCCGCCCGAAAGCCCGTACGACGCGAACGCCGGACAGATTTTCCTGAAGGACCGTCGTCAGAGCACCTTCTGCTTCATCCGACTTTTTAAACGTCTTCTGAACTTTCGTAAAGAAAACATAAGAGGCAACAAACAGAATCGGGATCAGCGACACCGCATAGACTGTCAATTGAACATTCAGTGTCAACATAATGCCGACAGACAACAAAATCATAAACACAATTCTTCCGAGGTCGACAATCTGAACGCCGATAAACCGTCTTACCGTTTCGACATCCGATGTACAACGCTGTATCATATCACCGGTCTCACGTTTGGTGTGAAATTCAAAAGTCATGTATTGAATTTGTCTGTACAGTGCATCTCGCATGTTGCGTGCAATGTTTTCTGCAGCATGGCTGGAAAGCCATCCTTTCAGGAAAAGAAAAATGCCGCGAATAAAACTCACAATAACGATCAGCCAGACCACACTCATCAGACTTTTCCCAAAAGCGTCTGTCAGGAACTGCAAATTCCCGGCCGGTTCATCGCCGATCACCGAGTCAATCGCATATTTAATTAAAATCGGTGTTGCCAATTGCATAACAGTTGCTACAACAATTGAAAGCACTGCCAAGGCGAACACCCCACGATAGCCTTTCAAATACTTCATAATTTTGTTCATAAGACACCCCCATGTATGTAAATGAAATGTTTTTTGTCATCAGCAGAGCAAGAAAAAAAGAGCCACGGATCCCGTGGCTCTCTTCGTCGCTGTAAAGGCGCCTTTCACAGCGGTCCGGATTGATTTCCGGACATAAAAAAACCACAGGATTCTTTTTCCTGTGGCATACTTCTTCAATCGTTTTTCCGCTCTTGCCTCAGGCAAAAGTCTCTAAACCAATCAAACGAGTTCCACAGGACGGATAATGATAACGACGTTTCCCAAAAATAGACGCACTGATTGCGTAAATTCCGCCTAGCACTGCCATATCAACAGCCGCACTGATTCCGATAATGCCGTTCATCAAATTGTTTGAAAAATTAATACGCATCGTATTCACTAACCGTTCCTCCTTTCGTTTGATTGTTTTTTGGTTCAAGTAACCTAACCACATTCTAGACTATTGTTTTAAGCCATGCAACCTTTTTTATATGATTGTAATATTCACGTAATATAAAACCATATAAAACCAATTTGCGTGGTTTTTACCGCTGTCCGTACTGCGTCAAATAGAAGTTGCGAAGAATCCGGATATCCGTCGGAGAAAATTCGACCGCACCGCCTACGTTTGCAGCGAGGAGTGTTGCCCTTGCCGCATTTTCACACACATATGCCGCCTGAATCGCCTCTTTGAGCGTTCTGCCCATCGTCATCAGTCCGTGGTTCGCAATCAAAACCGCGTTGCGCTCACCCATGGCATGCCGAATCACCGTACTGAGATCTTCTGCCCCCGGAAGTCTGTATTCAGACACGTGAACCCGCCCGCCTATAATTTGAACCAAGTCTTCAAATGCAGCCGGAATCGGTTTGCGCGCCGTGGCCATGGCCGTACAATGCACCGGATGCGTGTGAACGATGGCCTGAACATCCGGGCGCGCTTTGTAAAGCGACAGATGCAACATCAGCTCGGTCGACGGTTTTAAATTGCCGTCGATCAAGTTGCCTTCCATATCTACAATGGCAATGTTTTCATTGACCAGCTTATTGTATTCAATGCCGGAAGGCGTAATGGCAATCAATTCATCTTCTTCTATGCGAACACTTATATTCCCCCAGGTGCCAACCACAAAAGCGGCTTGCTGAATCTCCAGACCCGCTTCAATAATTTCTTTCCTTGCAATTTGATGCTTTAGCGACATACCAGCCTCCCTAACTCATAAATCACTTGATTCCAGCCGCTTATAACGCGAAAAATTCAAATAAGAACCGTTCCGTTTCAACCACGCCCGATGTTCGGCATACTCCGGATCTTGCAACTCGACAAAACGCCAAAAGGCCTTCGAATGATCCATATGTTTCAAATGTGCCAACTCATGAATCAACACATACTCAGCCACCATTCTTGGTGCAAGCGCCAGTCTAAGGTTGAAATGAATATCTCTCGTATTTTTTGCGTTCCCCCATTGGCTTTTATACACTTTAATACCGATCTTTCGAGGGTTTACATTCATCTGTTTCGACAAAATCGGTATGCGTTGCTCAAGGTATTCTAAAAATGCCGCTCGATAGGCCGCTTGAACCTCGGACTCAACCGAAGTCCCTGCTTTTCCCGTTTTCGGCATCATAAAGCACTTTTTAGCGACGTCAAATCGTGGTTTTTCAACGGTCTCCATTTTCACCAAAGGATATACCTCTCCCAAAAACCAAAACGGCTCACCCGGTTCATAGCGATGATCGACATACTGTGATGCTTTCTCTAAAATTCGATTTTGGTGAAAAGCAATCCAATCCCGCTTATCCTCTAAAAATTGCTGAATAACGCGCTCGGACATATTGAGTGGTGCCTTTACAATCAAATTTCCCTCTGCATTAATCTGAAGCGTCAATGTCTTTCGCTTTTCTCGACGAAATTCTGTCATATAGCCTGCCTTTTTTGCTGTCTCATGCCTTTTGCAGACGGTTTTCCCGGCTTTCAAAAAAACCTCACACAATCGTGAGGGGGCTTTGATTGACCCCATTATACCACGTTCGTATATCAATTGAAAATGCTTTCATCCAATTTGTAAGCGACACGCGTTATCTCACGGGAAAAAGCGCCGGCGCCCGATGGATTTGATCGGTCAACACTTTTAATGCTTCCTCACGAAACGTATGATGATGTTCGACAACCTTCGAAAAAACTTGAATGTAATCGATAACAGTCTCCGCTGTGCCGTCATAAAGCACCCCGAGATGGTATTTTATCAGTGCATAGCGCCCGAGAATCAGCAATCCACCTTCCCAAACATCATCGCTTTCGGAAAAAGGCAATAATTCTCTATAAACCAAATTGCTCAAATACCTGCGAAGCATCTGTGGCGCTCCCGTTTCGAGTGCCTCGAAACGGTCGGAGCCACCCGCCTGTCTCAGTCGGTCGGCCCGCGCCGAAAAATTCAAATACCGCGCCGAATCCACCGTCTCTTCATTCAGCAGCTCACTCAACATCCGCCCGCAGACCGCCATCCATTTTTCGAGCGCCCCCTTATCGACACCGTCCGTCATAGGAAGGTCGGGCAACCGATTGATGCGTTTTTGTCGCCCGAGTGAAAAAAGCCATCGCTCAATGACAAAAATCATTTCGTCGGAAGTATACTGACCCGAATCGAGGATTCGCATCAGTTCCGCCCGGATCTGCGGCAAAAATTGAACCGCCGTCCCTCGATTCTCCTTCGCCGCGCTTTCAACCGTATACGTTACAATGGGTGGCATTTTTGCAATCTCCCCCGTACAAAACGTCATAGCATCCGGTTCAGACAACATCAATCGAGCCGCTTCCGGGCATGACGTCGACAGCGCGAGTTCCAACTGCCCATCGACAAGGTTGTACGTCCGAGGAAAAAGCTTACATACATTGGAAAGCATCGGTTCACCCAAGTGCTTTTGAATCAGGCACCAACCTTCCGCGTCCAAAAAAGAGCACCGCTTGTCCGGTGTCAGTTCTGCCCCGGCAAAATCAATGGCCGCATCCGTCGCATATGGATTCTTATACACATATCGCTTCAGCAACTTTCTCATTTGAGGATCGCTCACATTCTGATAGCGCTTATAACTTTCATAATCAATATCAACCGCCCAATCCTTACAACAACTGTCTTTGCATAGGGCGCCGATGCATTTGAAATTTTTCACATAACTCGGCATTTGAACCTTCATGGCATCCTCATTTCAGCACACATACACTTTCATAAAAAAACACCCGCCGAAAGACAGGTGTTTCTGCTCTGTTCAAGCAAGGGCATACACGCATTGCGTTATTCTTGCTCTTCCCAGTTGTGATAGACGCTTTGAACATCGTCGTTATCTTCCATCAAATCAATGAGCTTTTGCATGTTCTTAATGTCTTCTTCATCCGAAAGTGCCGACATCGTCTGAGGCAAATAGCGCAGTTCCGCCATGCTAAAAGTATAGCCCTGATCGGCGAGCGCATCTCTGACTGTAGCAAAGTCCCCTATTTCGGTATAAATCTCATAGTGATCCTCTTCGACCGAGAAGTCTTCGGCACCCGCTTCAATAGCAGCCATTTCAACTTCTTCATCGTCCATGTCATCGGTTTTATCAATGACGAGAACCCCTTTTCTGTCGAACATAAAACTGACACAACCATTCGTGCCCAAATTGCCTTTTCCCTTTGAAAAATAGCTTCTGACATCAGCCGCTGTACGGTTGGTGTTGTCCGTCAAACACTCAACGAGAACCGCAACTCCGCCCGGGCCGTAGCCTTCATAGGTAAGCTCCGTAAAGATCGCTCCGTCCGAATCGCCAACCCCTTTTTTGATGGCGCGGTCAATGTTGTCATTCGGCATATTGACAGCTTTCGCCTTTTCAATGGCACTCTTCAGAGCGGCATTGTATTCAGGATCGCCTCCGCCTTCACGTGCGGCGACCATAATATAACGTGCAAGTTTCGTAAATTCTTTTGCTTTCTTGGCATCCTGTTTGCCTTTTCGGTTGATAATCGTTCCTATTCTTCCCAAGATACACTCTCCTGTTCTATTTGGAAATTGATACACAGAATATCATAGCACAAAGCAAGTCGCTTGCAAAGCCTCTATATCACACTACTTGTAATTGTCGAGCTCCACCAAAATACAATTGTAATAGACCGTATGAATCCCCGCTGCTTCTGAAGCGTCAATGATCTCAAGTGTAAATGTACCCGGCTGAAACCAAATGTTTTCAATTCCCAAATCAATCACTTCCTGAAGCACCTTTTCCGACTTTTCAGGCGGTACCACGACATTAACGCAATCCACTTTCTTCGGAAGCGATTTTAAATCCGGATAGCAGGCATCACCTTCAATCTCCTTATAAACCGGATTGACGGCATAAACTTCATAACCGAACTTCTTCAACTTCTTATAAATTTTATTGCCGTATTTCGTCGGATTTTGAGTCGCGCCCACAACGGCCCACACTTTTTTGTCAATCATGTCTTTCATTAAAGCTTCCATAATTATATGCCTCCGTTTCTGATTATACAAAATTATTTTAAATCATACCTTCCTTAAATTGCAAGCTTATCTTAGCACCGTTTCCCGCCTTTGATCGCCACATAAGCCGTCTCAAGCGTCTCACAAATGCCGATTCCGCTCGTCAATTCAATATATTCATCCAAGAATGACGCCACTTCCGACTCCGGGCAAAGAACCTCCGCGCTGACTTTTTCTGTATACTGTATTTCATCTTTTAAAACGTCTTCTTTTCCCTCAAGCCAATTGGTAAGCTTTCCGTGAAGCCCGTAGTCATATTCTAATCGAAGCCGTGTAAACGAATACATCTCTACAATTCCGGTCGCTTCAAGGGCAGCTTGCGCGGTTTGGGTATAAGCACGGACCAATCCGCCGGTCCCCAATTTTACGCCTCCAAAATAGCGTGTTACCACCACGCACAAATTGATAACACCCGCTTTTTTTAAAAATTCCAAGATGGGGACGCCCGCCGTTCCCGATGGCTCTCCATCATCCGAATACCGCTGGACTTCATAATTCAGCCCAATCAAATATGCGGGGACATTGTGTGTGGCATCCCGATGCTTTTTCTTGACAGATTCAATAAAGGCAACCGCCTCTTCTTCAGAAGAAACGGGAACAGCATACCCGATAAATTTGGATTTTTGAATTTCTAAATGGGCTTCCCCCGGTTTTAAAATCGTTCGATACATCGGATTCATAAAATGCGTTTCCTATAAGAGTCGTATTTGTTGAAATCGGATTCGGAAACCTCAACCTCTATCAAGGTTCCGTCTTCCTGATGGTCTATTTTCTGAGGTTGATAAGTCTCACATAAATAAGATAAAATCCTGCCCTCGGCATATGGGATCAAAAATGTCGCCTGCACGCGATCCGAAAACAATTCCTGTTCCACGCGCCGAACCAAGTCTTCAAAATTTTCACCTGTCTTTGCAGAAATTTTCACGCCGTCAGGGTCATAAATACGAAACATATCCGGCGTCATTTTATCCATTTTATTGTAAACCGTTATAATCGGCGCATGTTCGGCGTTCAGTTCATTGATGACCTGTCCCGTTACACGCATTTGCATCTCATAGGAATCACTTGAAATATCGACAATGTGAAGCAATAGGTCGGCCCCGAGTGCTTCATCCAGAGTCGCCCTAAATGCACTGACCAAGCTGTGCGGCAGTTTGGACACAAAACCAACCGTATCCGTCAAAACAAACGTCTTTTTATTTTCAAGCTCAATGCGTCGATTAAAGGTATCAAGCGTCGCAAATAACATGTCTTTTTCAAAGACTTCCTTTTCTTCATCCGCATTAGCCGACATACGAATCAAACGGTTCATAACCGAAGATTTTCCGGCATTCGTATACCCTACCAAAGCCACCACGGGAATTTCCCGTTTTTCTCTGAGATGCCGCTGAACCGACCGATTTTTTTCCGCTTCTTGAATTTGATGGCGTATGTCATCAATGCGTTCTTGAATTCTTCGACGGTCAATCTCGAGTTTTTGTTCACCGGGTCCGCGTGTCCCGATTCCCCCACCCGTTCTTGAAAGCGCCGTTCCCATGCCGATGAGCCTCGGCAAACGATATTTCAGTTGAGCCAGTTCAACCTGTAGTTTTGCGATTTTTGTCTTGGCACGAACGGCGAAAATATCCAAAATAAGGGTTGTACGGTCAATCACCCGAACCTCTAATTCCGACTCCAAATTTCTAATTTGAGCACCCGACAATTCATCATTAAAAATAACGAGATTCGCATCCGTAAATTCAATCGCCAGCCGGACCTCTTCTACTTTTCCGGTACCAATATAAGTAGCCGCTTCTATTTTAGCTTTGTTTTGAATCATCGTATCAACGACTTCAGCCCCTGCCGCCAAAGTCAATTCCGAAAGTTCTTTCATGGATTCGTCAATATCCATCTCATCTTTCAGGCCTTGAAACAATCCCACCAAGATTGCTCTCTGCCTTATGTTGTCCGATTCTGTCATCTTGTCACCTTCTTTATCTTAGGGTCTCTTTATTATACTATAAAAACGCATCAAAGCCCAACCCCGCCTGCCGCCAATATTAAAAATTGATTAATCGCTTATTGTGCAACGGCAAATGTGGTATAATACGATGTGAGATTTTGCACAATTGGGGCATACTGCATTCAGGAGGTCATAGATGAACAGCAGCAGTAAAATTACCGGCAGTCGGACCGTTTCAAAAAATACAAAGAAAAAGCCAAGCAAAAAAAAATCCGGAGGATTTCTGGGTTTCTTGAAAATTTTTCTTATTGTGGCCGTCATTGTCGGTGTAGTCGGGACTTTAGGCGTTTATTTTTACATTATGAATGTCCTTAAAGATGTCGAGCCGATTGATCCGGACTTGATTTCTTCTACATTGACGGAAAACTCCGTTATTGTGGACGCAAACGGAAAAGTCCTTGAGCAAATTCAGCTTGATGGTCTTCGTACAGTCGTTCGATACGATGAAATGAGTGACGTGCTCGTCAATGCTTTCATTGCCGTAGAGGACAAGACATTCAGAACGCACAACGGTTTCAACATCGTCCGCATGATCGGCGCGGTGGTCGATTCCGTTACATCCGGCGATCGAATCGGAGGAACAAGTACCATCACACAGCAATTGGCAAGAAACATTTACTTGCCTGAAAAAAAAGACGAACGCAGTCTTGACAGAAAAATTAAAGAGGCGTACTACGCCATCGAACTTGAAAAATATCTGACTAAGAATCAGATTATTGAGGCCTATTTAAATTATATTTCATTAGGGTCTAACGCAAACGGCGTTGAATCCGCCGCACAGCGCTATTTTTCAAAACATGCATCAGAACTGGATTACATTGAAGCCGCCATGCTCGCGGGCATTCCAAAAGCGCCCGGTCAATATTCGCCTATGATTAATAAAAATAAAGGCGATGTGACAGAGGATGATTATATTTTGGATGATTCAGATCCCTTGTACACGCTGGTTTTCAACGAAAATTCCGTCAATCGCTATTTGACATCCATTTACCTCATGCACGAAAACGGCTATATTTCAGATGCCGAATATGACTATGCCAAAACATATGACATTCGTCAAAAGTTGCATCCGGGTGTCCTGGCCGAAACAGAAATTACATCTTATTTTGCAGATATGGTAGAAGATGAAGTCATCAGTGATTTAATCGACAAATACGGTTACACCAGTGAAGCGGCTTCCAACCTGCTCTATACAGGCGGACTCACCATTGTTTCCACCATTGACTTTGACATGCAAAAAACATTGGAAAGCCATTATGCAAAAAACAATCTGACAACGTATTTTGGTGAATCTACTGCAACCGTCATCAAAGCATTTCAACGTGATAACGGTTTGACAGTTGACGGTTACGCCGGACAAAATACACTGGCTAAAATCGGAGAATTAAGCGGCACCGATATGTCGCAGTTTACACAGGATGTCTATCAAAAGGGCGATGACAGTGACGAAGTCGTCTTATTGAAACAGATTCTTTACGATTTGGGCTATGTCATCGGAAACGAAAACTTCCCTAAAATCACCGTGCGCCTTGACAGCAGCGGCAACATTTTATCCGAAGAAACGCAAAAAATCCTGCTCTACAAAAAATCTAACCTTGTCAACAGCAGTGAACAACTCATTATCCCGTCATCCGATTATCAGTTTGATGCCGATGGCAATCTCGTATTGCTTAAGAATAAACGGTTCTACTTCTATTCACATACGCAGACGGACGGTAGTTCCACCATTCAAATCGTCGTCCGTGAAACGTACACCTATGACGGAGAAGATCCGAATTCACCGTTGTCCGCCGGAAAACATACTTTAAGTGATATCTACACCTATTCCGGTCACGACCTAACGGTTGGTAACGACTATAAGAGTTATGATGAAAACGGTAATGTCGTCATAGATAAATCCTTCCTCGCGGAAAATCCGGATTTCTTCAAGGCGTCAAGTGACGGCAGTCTGCTCGTTGAAAACGGGAATTATACCATTGACTCAACCGGCGTCATTCAGCCTCAATCCGCTATGGTCATTATCGATTACCATACCGGTGAATTAAAAGCCATTGTCGGCGGTCGAAATGTAACCGGTCAGCGTATTTACAACCGCGCAACCAATCCGCGTCAACCGGGATCTTCCATTAAACCGCTTTCTATTTTCACACCGGCGATCGACACCGGTGCCTTCACTGCCGCCAGCGTTCTCGATGACCGTCCGGTATATCTTTCAGGAGATTCTACCACGAGATGGCCTGTAAACTGGTATGAAAACAGCAGTAACTACAGAAAATACTGGGGTCTGGTCAATTTGAGAGAATCTCTGCAGTGGTCCATCAACGTTACGGCCGCATTGATCTCTCAAGAACTGGGGATCCAAACATCTGTCGATTATTTGGAACGTTTCGGGATCACCTCGGTTGTCAAAGAGGGCGATGTCAACGATATGAACACAGCCGCCATGGCACTCGGCGGTATGACAAAAGGTATTTCACCGATTGAATTGACCAGCGCCTATGGCGCCATTGCAAACGGCGGTGTTCGAAATGAAGTTACCACCTATTCCGTCGTTAAAAACAGCAAAGGTGAAGTAATTCTCGAAAACACTTCGGAACAAACTTACGTCATCGACGAGAACGTTGCTTACATCGTTCAAGATATGATGATGACCAGCGTCAAGTCAGGGGTTGCAACCGCTGCAAAATTGTCTGCAAACAATGACATTATGCCTGTAGCCGGTAAAACCGGAACCACGACGAGTAACATGGATGCTTGGTTCGTAGGATATACACCTTATTATGTCGGCGGAACTTGGTTCGGCAACGACCTCAACTTCCCGCTCGACCAAGGATCGAAAATGGCGGCACAGTTCTGGAAAACCGTTATGTCGGATATTCACGCCGATCTTGAGTCAAAGAGTTTTGTAGAACCGAGCGGTATTGTACGTGTAGCCGTCGACCGAATTTCAGGCAAACTGCCTACTGAGCTCTCCTATCTCGACCCACGCGGAACCGTCTATACAGAATTGTTCCTGCGTGGTACAGAGCCTACTGAAGAGGATGATGTACACGTTTTGGCCGATATCTGTACTGCAAGCGATAAACTTGCAACAGAATACTGTCCGACCACACTGATCGAATCACAAGTGGTCGTCAAGCGTCCGGTACCTTACAATCCGGAAGAAAACCTTGATGGCAACGGAAATCCGATTCTCTTGAGAGACTCGGAATACGACATGCCGACAGAACTGTGTGATGTTCACACGGCTGAAAACACCACAACATTCCCAACGACCGATCCGAATGATCCGACCAGCTACTACGGCATCCAGCCGATGGTTCAACTCGTCAATGGTCAAATCATCATTCAACGTCCTTACCCGATCACTATGGTCGGCGGACAAGTGGTTGTCGTTCCTGCCGGAACGCGAATACTCAAAAATGATGATTTACTCTTGCCGGACGGCTCTAAAATCAATGCCTCCGACATTGATGAAATACCAAATTACTCTTCGGATGAACTGGATCAGATGAATTTAATACCTTAAATAATGATTTCTAAACGATTAAGTAACCCCCTGCCGGTCATATGCTGAGCAGGGGGTTTTTTTTCATTATAAGATTCCACTGAATCAACACCTCATGCGTTCCCTTTTTGAGTATCGGTTTTTATAAATACCGTATTTATTTCCTACGCCCGGATTATCAAATTTCCCATAACCAATCCCGTTAGAATATTTGAAAAAGCATTCCCGGAAACGCTGCGCGTCGTAACAACCGCTACAATTTAATAAAAATAAAAGCAAGCAAACCCTTAAAGTTTGCTTGCTTCACATTCACGCATTATTTGTTCTCAGTCCATACCTCATTCAGTATCTCGGATTCTCTATTTGCTTTCCTCTTGATACAACCACCAGTTCTCGGTTCTCTATGGCTCTGTCGATTAAGCCTTCAACATCCAGCAAATCAAGTGATTCCTGAATTTTTTCAAGCCTCGGTTTTGTGACAACCCTTTCCGGTAGGAAAACGGTACAACAATCCTCAAAAGGTAAAATAGATGTTTCAAAGGTATCAATTTCTTGCGCTTTTTCAACAATTTCGGACTTATCATATGCAATGAGCGGTCTAAAAATCGGCATCTCTGTCATTGCATTGGTTACAGTGATGCTCTCCAGTGTCTGACTGGCAACTTGCCCCATGTTTTCTCCGGTCACAAGCGCTTTGCATCCGCTCTCATTGGCCAATTTTTCAGCAATTTTCATCATAAAACATCTGGAAAGGATGGTCATTTCTTCTTGAGGACAAAATTCTTGGATGGCGCGCTGAATTTCCAAAATATTGACCTTATAAATGCGTAAATTTGTCGTGTACACAGTCATCTTAATGGCTAAATCAACCACTTTTTCAGCCGCACGTTCGCTTGTAAACGGATAAGAATGGAAATGAACAGCTTCCAGTTCAAGTCCTCTCCGTGCCATGCTATACCCGGCGACAGGACTGTCAATTCCACCTGAAAGAAGCAACATGCCTTTGCCCGCACTGCCATACGGCATGCCTCCGATCGCTTGAATGCGCTTCGAAAAAATATAGGCACTGTTCCTAATTTCAATATGAATAACAGCGTCCGGCGTATGAACGTCTACAGACAACTCATCCAATTTTTGATTGACATAGCCGCCGACATGTCGACTGATTTCAGGAGACGTCATCGGAAATCCCTTATTGGCGCGGCGGGTTTCGATTTTGAACGTTCGGATACCCTCTTCATGAATCAGGCGCTTGGCCTCTTCAAGTGCCGCGGTGCAAATCGCTTCAACCTTATTCTCCGTCCGATGTGCCGGACTGATAGAAACAATCCCAAAAACCTTTGTCACACGCTCTACAATTTTTTCGTAATCTTCATGGTCGTGTTCAACATAAACGCGTCCGTGATGATCCAAAACGTGAATATTCGGAACATCTACCAATGCCTTTTTGATGTTTTTGACCAATTTTTTTTGGAATACACCGATATTCTTTCCCTTCAGTGCAATTTCTCCGTAACGAATTAAAATAAGTTCTCTCTCTTCCATAACGCCTCTATCTTTTCTTAGTCATTTTTCGAAGCATCTCTGCCGTCTTAATAAGCACTCGGCCGACCTCTTCGGGATTAAAGTCAACGGTTTCATCATATCCAAAACTCATGCGAATTGCCCCCAGCTTTTCCGAGTCGGAAAGATGCATGGCTTCAAGCACATGAGAATATTGTTCTTTTTTCGAATTGCATGCCGAACCTGTGGAAACATAAATCCCCTCCATCTCCAGTGCATGCAAAAAAACCTCTCCTCGAACGCCTTCAAAACTCACGTTCAAAATAAACGGTGAATCCTTCTCAGGCGCGCCGTTTATTTTAATGTACGGCTCTTGCTTTAATACCCGAACCAAAGCTTCCTTGATTGCCGCAGTTTTGTTATAAGCCGCTTCTCGGTGTGCTTCCGCCAGCTCTGCCGCTTTTCCGAAAGCAGTGATTCCGATTACATTCTCCGTTCCGGGTCTCACCTTATTTTCTTGCCCGCCCCCATCAAAAATCGGTGAAAGGTGAACGCCATTTCTGACATATAGAGCCCCGGATCCTTTCACGCCGCCAATCTTGTGTCCACTTAAGCTCAAAAGATCGCATCCCAGTGTTTTTACATCGATCGCAAGCTTTCCGAACGCCTGAATGGCATCGATGTGAAAAATAATTTTCTCATTAACAGCCTTAATTCTTTTCGCTACGGCCTCAACAGGCTGTATCGCTCCGGTCTCATTATTGACATACATCATACTCACGAGGCGAACCTCATCCGTGAGTACCTCATCCAAATCTTCAATTCGGACACGCCCTTCTTCCGATACGGGCAAAAAGATGACTTCAAACCCTTTGGATGCCAGCCCTTTGAATACGTTTAGGACCGAAGGATGTTCAACTGCCGTTGTAATAATGCGTCCGTTTCTGTATTTTGACAAAGCCCCTTTAATGGCTAAATTATTGGATTCCGTGCCCCCAGACGTAAAAAAAATCTCACGCTCACTCGCATGGATTGCTTCTGAAATACGCTTTCGACTCTCTTTTATGTACCGTTCTGCATCAACACCCATTCGATGCAAAGAAGAAGGGTTTCCATAGTGTTCTCTGAAAAGCGGTTCAATTTCCCGAACAACCTCTGGAGCTGTCGCTGTTGTCGCCGCATGGTCAAGATAAATATTCATGCTTCACTCCTGTTTCAATGACGATCGTCATAAATTACATTATTGTCTCTTTAATTGCCTTACACATTATTATATAATAATTTCGGGTTAAATATAAAGCAGTTTATTCGGAGGCTGATTATGAAGAAAAGAATTGCCGTTGTTTTTACCGGTGGAACCATTTCCATGAAAGTGGATGAGCGCATTGCCGCAGCCATTCCGGCACTATCCAGCGAGGAAATATTGTCCATGGTCACCAACGTCGACAAAATTGCCGATATTGAAGTAATCAACTTCGGGCAGTTCCCGGGTCCGCATATGACGCCCGAACGGATCTTGGAGCTCTCGCGCCAGGTAAAAGAAGCACTCAAGCGTCCTGATATACACGGAGTCGTCATCACACATGGCACTGACTCCCTGGAAGAAACCGCTTATTTTCTGGATTTAAACATCCATGCGCATAAACCGATTGTATTTGTCGCCGCTATGAGAAACAGTTCCGAACTGGGCTATGACGGCCCGAGCAATCTTTCGGCCGCCATTTGTACCGCCGCTTCTGATCATTCCCGCGATAAAGGTGTCTTGATTGTCATGAATAACGAAGTCAATTCTGCCCGTGAAACCACCAAGTCCCACACGCTTTCACTGGATACTTTTAAATCCCTTGAATTCGGACCTCTCGGCATCGTCGATAACGATGAAGTCATTTTCTATAGACAAATCATTGAACATGAACATATTGAAACAGACAAAATAGAACCGGCCATTGAACTTGTAAAAGCCTGTGTCGGAAGCAATTCTTCCTATCTTGATTTCGTCGTTGCAAACGGATGCAAAGGCATTGTTCTCGAGGCCATGGGGCGCGGTAATGTGCCACCGGAAATGATTCCCGGTATTCGAAATGCGATTTCCCGTCAAATCCCCGTTGTTATCGTCTCAAGATGCCCTATGGGCCGTGTTTTGGATTCTTACGGCTATCCGGGTGGCGGAAGAAACTTAAGGCAACTGGGTGCCATTTTCGGCGGCAATCTCAATGGCCAAAAAGCGCGCATCAAATTAATGCTCAGTCTCGGAAAAACTCAAAACGTCCAAGAAATCAAAGAATACTTTGAAGATGGTGTATACGCTTAGCTGCAATATTCGCGACAAATAAATAGAGGCAATTCGCCTCTATTTTGTCTATCTGGGTATGCCATTTTTTAGTGTTGCAAAATTTCTTCAATTTCCAATTGATAGTTCATGGACAGGTCAACAAATTCGGATTTTGAAATTTTAACGAGTGGACGGTCAATCGCATATTTATTGACATAAACTACTTCACCGACTCTACCGTCAGAAAGTTTAACGCGATTATTAATGAAATAAGCAGCAATATTGCTCAAAAAGACATCGGTTATGGCCGGATCGAGTCCTGAAAAACTTTCCTCTTTGATAATTGAAAACGCCTGAAACGCAGAAACACTCGATTTATAAATTCGATCGGATGTAACGGCATCAAAAACATCCACCACGGCAATGACCCGCGCAAACAGAGGAATTTGATCTTCTCTGAGCCCTTTAGGATATCCCTGCCCGTCATTGCGTTCATGATGAAACAAAATCCCGGACAAAATATCCCGCGATAAATTTTCATCTTTTAAGGCTTCATATCCAAGTTGTGCATGTTGATGCGCAATAGAAAGCTCCTTTGGGGTCAACGGGTCTTTTTTATCCAAAATTTCAGTTGGAAGTTTCCATTTCCCGACATCATGCAAAATGCCCGAAAGTGCCAAGTTGTATATCATCTCCCGATCGGCTTCAAGCCATTTACCGAGCATCGCGCTAAATAGGGAGACATTAATCATATGCGTCAAATGATAGCTTTCTCTGAATGACAGCAATCGCATACTGCCAAGTATATCGTTGTCTTCCAATATGCGATCAATCAATGGATTGAGCTCCGCTGAGAGGACTTCAATGTAGCATTTTTGCCCCTTAACAATTCTACCTTGGAAAGCTTTTAATGCTTCCAAAACACTTGCGTATAGGCTATTCAAATCGCGGTATTTGTTGGCCGTAAATATTCGATAATTTTCACTGAATTCATCGTCTTCATCAAGAGAAGAGTCATCTATAAACACATTAAAAATACCATGGCTTTTAAAATATTCCAAGTGGCGAACGGTAATTTCAGTTCCTTCG
>JASUTA010000036.1 GCA_030445805.1 Clostridiales bacterium | reverse complement strand
CCCTTTTCGACACTGCGTTCCAGATTTTTTTCAATCATTTTTTGTCCGCGTTCCGTAAAACGGGTTTCTATATCCATTAAGAGAACATCGTTTCCGCCTGCCAAAAAGACCTGCGCAATCCCCGATCCCATTGTTCCTGCACCTAATACGCCGATTTTCATATCCATTGCCTCCTATTTAAATTCCGGTTTACGTTTTTCGATAAAAGCCGCCATGCCTTCACTTTGATCCGGCGAGGCGAAGCAAAGACTAAAGAGGTTGCGCTCCAACTGGAGACCCGCTTCAAGAGAAGCATCAAACCCTTGTCCGATCGCCGCTTTTGCGTAGCGCACAGCCGTAGCACTGTTTGATGCAATTTTTCCGGCAAGCGCCATCACATCCGCCATTAACGTTTCCGGCGTAGAAATGCGATCGACCAGTCCGATCGATTGTGCTTCTGCGGCATCAATCATCGCGCCCGTAAAAATAAGTTCCTTCGCTTTCGACAGGCCCACAATTCTCGAAAGACGTTGCGTGCCGCCAAACCCCGGCGTAATGCCAAGTCCGACTTCCGGCTGCCCAAATTTTGCTTTCTCACTGGCAATGCGTATATCACACGCCATCGAAAGCTCACATCCGCCGCCGAGCGCAAACCCATTGACAGCAGCTATTACCGGTTGGTCAAAAGTTTCGATTTTCTTAAAAACCGCATTGCCGAGAGCGGAAAAGGCCCGCGCTTCATCAGGCGTTTTACTGCGCATTTCATCAATGGCAGCTCCCGCAATAAAAGCCTTGCCTTCACCGGTCATAACGACCACTTTCACATCGGCATCCGAGCGAATGTGCTCCAGCGCCCGATCGATTTCGATCAGCATTTCTGTGTTCAAAGCGTTCAGTGCTTTCGGTCGATTGAATTTAACGATCGCAATGCCGTCCTCAATTTTCAAAATAACATTTTTTTCTTCCACGACTACCTCCTTACGCTTGAAAAGAACACGTCCTGAAAATTAGCACAATGCACATGGGGAATGCATTTTTTGTTAATTAAAAAACAATATTTGAAATCATTTTTCTTTTCAGGGGCCGTTTCTCATTACCGCGCGCAATTCAGCAAAACCCAATACTTGGAGTATTTAAGGCCGCAAATTCGTATTGAATTTACATGGTTCTGTCTTAAAATTCACTTCAATTACGCAAAATTGGATGTTGTAGCCAAACTGCGACAAACATTTTTGTTTATTTTTTAACATCTTTTCATTACTATTTTACCGCTTTTTTCAGATAAATCAATGCCGGAATCGTTTTTTTCCGAATTCCCTTTTGATCATATCATATTTTGAGGTTTCCCTGCAAAAACAAATGAGAGGATCCGAAAAGACATATGCCCTATCGAACCCTCTCCTTTTTTCTCTTTATATAGGAACTGCAATTGCCTGAAGCGCGATGCCCCCTCTCCCTATGTTCATCACGCTTCCGTCGGTTTAAAACAATTTAGGAATACGTATAGAATCCTTTACCTGTCTTTCTTCCGAGCATTCCTGCGCGTACCATTTTTCGAAGAAGCGGATGCGGTCTGTATTTGGAATCCCCGAATTCTTCATAGAGAATTTCCATGATCCAAAGGCAGACGTCAATCCCGATAAGATCTCCCAAAGCGAGCGGTCCGATCGGATGATTGGCTCCCAGTTTCATGGCACGATCGATGTCTTCCGCACTTGCCACGCCGTCCGCGAGAATACCCGCTGCTTCGTTAATCATCGGCACAAGAATACGATTGACGACGAATCCAGGCGCTTCTTCTACCGGAACGCCTTCTTTACCCAGTGTTACGGTCATTTCCGCAATGGCTTTAAAAGTCGCTTCGGAAGTGGCCATGCCTTTGATGATTTCAACCAATTTCATCACCGGCGCCGGATTGAAAAAGTGCATTCCGATCACGCGATCCGGACGCTTTGTAGCCGCACCGATTTCCGTAATGGAAAGTGATGACGTATTGGAGGCAAGAATGGTCTCCGGCTTACAGAAGCTGTCCAGCTCTGCAAATACTTTTTTCTTGATGTCCATGTTTTCAATCGCCGCTTCGACGATGAGATCACAATCCGCCGCATCTTTATTGTCAACCGTCAATGACAATCTGGCGAGCATCGCATCGCGTTCGGATGCCTCCAGCTTACCTTTTTCGACACTGCGTTCCAGATTTTTCTCAATCATTTTCTGTCCGCGTTCCGTGAAACGGGTTTCTATATCCATCAAGAGGACATTGTGCCCACCTGCTAAAAAGACCTGTGCAATCCCGGAACCCATGGTTCCTGCACCTAATACTCCGATTTTCAAAGCTCTTGCCTCCTATTCAAAATTGGGTTTGCGTTTTTCAAGGAATGCGGTCATGCCTTCTTTTTGATCGGCTGTTGCAAAACACAGACCAAACAGATTTCTTTCAAGCTGAAGTCCGGTTACAATAGACGTATCGTATCCACGATTCAAGGCCGCTTTTGCGTAACGTACTGCTGTTTTTCCGTTTGCCGCGATTTCTCGCGCCAATTCCATAGCCTGCTCCATGAGTCCGTCTTGGTCGGCAACAGTATTGACGAGTCCGATTTCTTTTGCTTCAAAGGCATTGATCATACGTCCGGTAAAAATAAGTTCTTTGGCTTTTGCAAGGCCAACCAGTCTGGACATACGCTGTGTTCCGCCGAATCCCGGTGTAATGCCGAGACCGACTTCGGGTTGCCCAAACTTCGCTTTTTCACCGGCCAGTCGAATGTCACAAGCCATGGCAAGTTCACATCCGCCTCCGAGCGCAAAACCGTTGATAACCGCAATAACCGGCTTTTCTAAATCTTCGATTTTTTGGAAGACGCTGATTCCGAGTTCCGAGAAAACACGTGCACCGTCCGGTGTCTTGTCTTTCATTTCATCGATCGCAGCACCGGCGATAAACGCTTTTCCTTCTCCTGTGAGAACCACGACGCGCACACTGTCATCTGCCGCAAGGGCATCCATTGCTTCACCGATTTCAGTAAGCATTTCCGTATTGAGTGCATTTAGCGCCTTGGGTCGGTTGAACTTAAGAACGGCAATCCCTGACTCAATTTCCAGAAGAACTGTTTTTTCTGACATGTCTTACTCCCTTCCTTGATGGCGCTTATAAAACCATCTCTTTGATTTCAGGTGAAACGGTAAATGCCGCTTCTGTTTTTGCTGTAATTTCCTCTACAGAGACGCCGGGTGCCCGCTCAACGAGAACCAACCCGTCCGCTGCAACATCAAATACAGCGATATCTGTGATAATGCGTTTGACAACACCTGCCGCCGAAAGCGGAAGTGTACAAGATTTCAGCACTTTGGAATTCCCTTCTTTATCTGTATGGGCCAGTGCCGCAACCACTTTTTTCGCTCCGACGAGAAGGTCCATTCCGCCTCCCATGCCCGGTACGAATTTTCCTGGGATCTTCCAGTTGGCGATATTGCCGTTTTCATCTACTTCAAGTGCCCCTAATACAGTTGCATCGACGTGGCCGCCGCGAATAATGCAAAATGAGAACGCGAGGTCAAATGCGGATGAACCTTTAGGCATTGTAATAGGCTCTCCGCCTGCATTTGCCATATCAGCGCTGTGCTCTCCTTTTTTCGGTGCGCCCCCAAACATCAAACCGCCGTTTTCTGTTTGAAGCACGACTTCAATTCCTTCGGGAATGTAGTTCGCCGCCATAGTCGGCATCCCAAACCCAAGGTTGATGACGGCGCCATTTTCGAATTCCTGTGCAATTCGCCTTGCAATGATCTCTCTTTGATTCATGTCGCCCTCCTATTTTTTAAATTTATTGTTTTTGTCCCAAAGTTCACCGAAGAGTTCTTTTCTTTCTTCTGATGTAAAGCCTTGGACGATATAGTCTACAAAAATTCCCGGCGTGCCTACTGAATTCGGTGCGATTTCACCCACTTCAACGATTTCATCAACTTCTGCGATGACGATGTCTGCCGCAGTTGCCATTGTGGTATTCGTATTGATTGAAGTGCCTTCATAAAAGAGGTTTCCGAGTTTATCGGCTTTGACTGCCTTTACGATTGCAACTTCTGCCTTAAGCGGTGCAAAAGCCAAATAGTCTTTTCCGAAAAATGTAACGCGTTGTGCGTTTTCTTCGACTTCTGTTCCGAGTCCTACCGGCGTAATAACCGCACCGAGTCCGGCGCCGCCAGCTCTGATTCGCTCAATAAAAGTTCCCATCGGGTTAAATTCCACTTCCACGGTTCCCTCGTTGTACTGTTTGACGAGCGCGGGATCTGTTCCGATGTGTGCTCCGATAAATTTTGCCACTTGTTTGTTGGCCGTCAATTTTCCGATGTCAAATCCGCCACCGGGATAAGAGGCAACAACGCTGATCAAAGTGAGATCTTTGTATTGCTTTTCAGCCATAAAATCGATCACTTTAAGAGGTGCACCCACTCCGAGAAATCCGCCTACCATGACAGTCATTCGGTCGTGTAATAGTGTTCCGACTTCTTCCATGCTTATGATTTTCGCCATCTCTTCATCTCCTTTTTCTGATTAAGCCTGAGCTTTTTTAAGACTGCGTTTTACATAAAGCGCCAGTAAAATACCGGCGATACTCATGACGCTGGTAATCACAAACGCCGGGCCGTAAGCGCCGCCGCTCGATTCTTTTACGACTGCTGCCAATCGAGGTCCGATAAACGCAGCCAAACCAAATGCCGTAAACATAACGCCGTAATTGATTCCGATGTATTTTGCACCAAAGTTATCTGCCGTAATGGAAGGCATAATCCCCATGTACCCTCCGAAGCTCATCGCAACGCCGCAGATACCAACAATAAACAGTGCAAGTCCCGAAGCCAAGTTAAGAATGATCAAACATACGGCACTGACGACAAACATCGCCGCAAAAGCATTGTATCGACCAATTCTGTCGGAAATGAATCCCCAGAAAACACGTCCGCTGGAATTGGCTATTCCCAGAAAGCTAACGACCGCTGCCGCAACTTCCGGAGACAATCCTATTTGTTCTTGTGCAATCGGTGAAGCATGACCCACAATCATCAATCCCGAAATACACCCGATTGTGTACATTGCCCAAAGTATGTAGAAACGAGGTGTTTTTAGCATTTCTGTTGAAGTTTTATCTTCACTGCCTTGCGCCGCACCGGATTTCGGTGTCCATCCCTCAGGCTTCCATCCCGCCGCCGGTGCCGCCATAAAGAAAGAAGACACAACAATGACGATCCCAAACAGGATGCCCAAGATACTAAAAGTACCCAAAACGCCCGAACCTGCAATGAGTGTAACTGCAAGCGGTGCAAATACAACGGCGCCCATACCGAATCCTGCCGCAGTCAATCCACCGGCAAGCCCGCGCTTATCCGGGAACCATTTGATGGTATTTCCTACCGTACACGCGTAAACCGTCCCGATACCGATACCGCCTAAAACCCCATAAGTCAAATATAATCCTGATAATGACCCGATTCGACCGGCTAAGAAAATACCCAGTCCGAAAATAATACCCCCGACAAGTGTGACCACTTTAGGTCCCTTGCTATCTTGTATACGTCCTGCCACGATCATAGCAAACGGAACGAGGGATAAGTTGAGTGTAAACGCTAATGACGCCTGTGCTGTTGTCCATCCAAACATAGAGATCAGTGGCTTTTGGAAAACGCTCCATGCGTATGCTGAACCGATACAAAGGTTCATGACAATTGAAGCCACTAAGATAACCCAACGATTTCTCTCTTTCATCCGACTCTCCTGTATTTTTTTTGGCGGCCGCCTGTTCCCTTATAGTGCAAATGCCGTGCCAAATCTCAAAAAAATAAAAACGTTGAAATTTCAACGTCTTCAATTCATAGATTTGTTTCGATATTTGTATTTTTTTGGACTACATGTACATTTTTTTGTACATATCCAGCGTTTGATACAAAAAAACGCTCCTAAATTTAGGAACGTTTTCTATGTAGTTACTTAATTTGATACTTCTTCAGCTTGTTGTACAGCGTGCTTCTGGATACACCCAATTCATCGGCGACGCGGTTCTTATTCCCCTTATACCGTTTCAGGTACTTTTGAATGGTCTCTCTCTCTGCCATTTCCGAATTGGATTTCAAACTGTTCTCTTCGTCGAGACTGCCTTCTTGAAGATCCAGAATACTGCGCACCGAATTAAGCGTGATTTGCCCGCCTGTCATGACCGTCAAGCGCTCAACCGTATTTTTCAGCTCCCTTATGTTGCCCGGCCAATGATAACTTCGTAGGTATTCTATCGCTTCCGGCTCGACGCCGAATCGTGCAATGCCCATTGCCTTTGAAAACCCCTCAAGATAATACAGCACGAGCTCTTCCATATCTTCAATATGTTCTCTCAAAGGCGGCACGATGATCGGAATGACATTGAGCCTGTAGAACAAGTCACGCCTAAACAGCCCTTCTTCCACGCGCTTTTCAAGATCGTTGTGCGTTGCGGCAATAACCCGAACATCCACCGCAATGGGGTATCGTCCGCCAACGCGTTCAATTTCCCCTTCTTGAAGCACCCTGAGAATTTTAGACTGCATAATCATCTGCATATCGCCGATTTCATCCATAAACATGGTTCCGCCGTCTGCCAATTCGAATTTTCCGATGTTCCCACCTTTTCCGGCCCCCGTATAAGCGCCTTCCTCATAGCCGAAGAGCTCCGATTCCAACAAATTTTCCGGAATTGCCGCACAATTGATTCTGACGAACGGTTTAAACCGCCGGTTGCTCAAGTTCGCTATGGACTGTGCCACCAACTCTTTCCCGACACCCGTCTCCCCCAAAATCAGCACGGTGGAACGTATGGTTGCCGCACGAATGATCGTTTCCTTTAACCGGTTCATGGCAGCACTGCTTCCGATCAGATTGTCGATGGTGTATTTCGCACTCAAGTTTTTCCGGTACATTTTCTTGCTCCCGGAATCCAAATCCCCGAAATGCTTAAGCGCAGGCAAAATATTCTTCAATCGAAGTACCCCTACCGGAAAACGCTTTTCGTTAATAACCGGAATAATGTCCAAGCCCCCATCTTTTATTTTTCGAATGTCCATATTCTCATCGACGGGCGTTACCGCTTCATAAATATCAGAAACATGTGCTGCGCCCGATAAATCCGTAATGACATCTAGACTGCTGAGAAGGCCTATATAGGCACCGGTTCGGTCGACCACAATCAAGTACGCCGAGCGATTTTCCAGAATATATTTTCGAATGGTCACCAAACTATCCGAAACAACGCACTCATCGAAGAAGCAGTCCATGTATGTCTTTACCTTCATGTACGCCTCCCTCTATCCGTTGTAAGGGTCAGTCTCTGTTTTAAATATATTGGCTTGCTTATCCACTTCTGTTGCAATGTCATCCAAACTTGCTGCCGAATCGTGAATGTTGTTGAGCAGTAATTTTAATTTTTGAACTTCAACATATAGGTAGTTGAATTTTTTCTGAATGCGTTCGTTTTCTTCATTGTTTTCAAACAAATCCATGCACAGTCTTTCAAGTGCATCCATGCTGTTGATCATGCGAATGAATCGATCGTCTTCGCCGTCGATCAACTTCGGCAAATGTTGTTTGATCTGCCTGATTTCACGTCGAATCTCCGCGCTCTTATTTAAAGAAACCGCTTGTTTGTCCACTTCGGGTTGATCCACTTGCAGGAACAACTCTACTTGTTTTTCAATGGTTTCCAGTGTTTTTTCGGAACGCGTCAAATCACTGAGCAGTTTTTTGGAAGAATCTTTGAGTTTATAGGAAGTGCTGATGATTCTCCCGATCAACAGTGAAAGGGTATAGCTCATCGAGTTGAACGTATTGCTTAAGAATACAAATTCTTCATCCGACGTCGACGTAAAACGCGCCGACAAATCACCGTTTTTAAGTTTTTTAAGAGAATCCATCAGGCCGTTAATCGGGCGCAAGAACTCTCTTGAGATGGTATAGGAAATCAACATGGAGATAATAACAGAAGCCAGTATTGTCAACATCAGTGTCCTGGACATGGTCTGAGAAGTATTGAAAATATCGTCTACAATGCCGATGGAAACAATATACCAATCCCACGGCTCAAAATACGTGTAATAAGCAATCTTGTTTTCCCCTTCAAATTGATACTCAATGGACCCATTCTGTTTTTTGATGATCTGCTCAATCCATTCGTATTCGCTGACATTTTCCCCGGTCATATTCGGATGCAAAATCACGTCACCGTCCGAGTCAACAATCATGACGTAGCCTTCCGTGCCGATGACAATGCGTTTAATGGCGTTGATCAGTTCGTATTCCTGCTCTCTCCGGCCGAGTACAAAGGCGCCGATCAACTTTCCGTCTTTATCAAAAATCGGTTGGTAAATGGTCGCATGCATAATGCCTTCGACATTGGCTCTGCCCAGATAAACCTGTCCGTTAATCAACCGCTCATAAACCTGATCTTCGATTCGATCCGTATCCACAATTCTGCTGCCGTCCGCTTGCCTGACGTTGGTACTGACGCGGACAAATTTATTATCCACCAGCATAAAAATCGACGCCGGAAGTTTCTCTTTCTCAGTCAGCCGATCAACAAGGGTATAGTCATGTGTGATCTTTTGATCACCGATATACCACGTCGGTAATAAATAATCGCCGCATTGAACCATCTCCGTATAATCAAAGCGGCTTTCCCCCAAGCTGTCCAGTTCCGCCAAAAATGATTCCGCAGCACTCGGCAACCACTGATTGAGAACCCTTTGCTGAGTGTCAATCATATTGTAAATGCCATCATTGATGTTCGTAATCAACCGTTCCGCATCCCGTTCGATTTCTCTGTGAATTTGAAGATAGCTGAATCCACCGATCAAAATGGACGGAATAACCGACACGACAATAAACCACCTAAAAAGTCGCGACCGAAAACTTGATTTCATTTTCCCCCTCCAGCTTAAAAACAAAAAAATTAAATTTACCCCAACTGATATTAACATCGCAAGATACATGCCAAGACGCTATCCCCGCTATAGCGTCATCACCCTTTGAAAAGTGTCCAATTTTTTGGATTTTTGTCTATCCGGTTGTACACTTGACAAGGGTTCTTCCTTTATTGTACACAGTTTTATATCCTTGGAAAAGGCTTTTCTACATTATAATATGTCAATTATATAATAAGCCTCATCACTCATGTTCTAAAATCAATCCACATTGACAATCCATGCCATTTGAATTATCATATTCGGTAACATCATCTTTATTGAAAGGAGCTCGCTATGGAAATTAAAAATATCTCGCTCATCGGACTCGGCGCTCTCGGGCTGCTGTTCGGTCAGCAAATTCTGAAAAACGGTCAAAATTGCCATCTCAATGTCATTGCCGATCAAAAACGCATTGATCGCTATAAAAAAGAGGGTGTTCTCGTCAACGGTGCCCCCCTAAACTTTGATTACATCACTCCGGATGCAACTTGCGAGCCTGCCGACCTTATTATCGTCGGTGTTAAAGCCAATGCTTTAAATACGGCCATTCAATCCATTAAAAATCACGTCGGGAAAGATACGATTATTCTCTCCATGTTAAATGGTATTATCAGCGAAGCCGTTTTGGGAGACGCCTATGGCATGTCCCATATGATTTACTGTGTGGCTCAAGGCATGGACGCCGTGAAAGTCGGCAATCAACTTACCTATGACAATATGGGTCTGCTCTGTATCGGCGATTGGCATGCGGATGCGCCTTCCGACAAAGTAAAGGCGGTTGAAGCGTTTTTTAAATCGGTTCAGATCCCTTATGAAATTGACCTCGATATGCGCCATCGCATCTGGGGTAAATTCATGCTCAACGTCGGCGTCAACCAAACCGTTGCCGTCTATGAAGATACGTATCAAGTCGTTCAAGAAGGCGGTTCCGGCAGAGACACAATGATCGCCGCCATGAGAGAAGTCGTCGATCTTTCCGAAAAGGAAGGCGTCGGTCTGACAGAAGCGGATATCGACTACTGGCTCAAAATCCTTCAAACCCTCAACCCGATGGGCAAACCCTCCATGCGTCAGGACCTGGAAGCCAAACGTCCGAGTGAGGTAGATCTCTTTTCGGGCACGGTTATCGAAAAAGCAAAAAAATACACGCTCGATACCCCTGTGAACGCAAGGCTTTACAAAGAAATTAAAGCAATGGAAGCAAAATTTTAGTGCCGACGGCGCTCAAAATGCCACTTGCTAAAAGGTGACTTTATCAAAAAGAGGGGGGAACGCGATGCGTTCCCCTTCATTTAGGAGCGAACACCGCGTTGATTAAAGAAAGGAACCTCCTGTGTATACACTGCTCATTGTCGAAGACGATTCAACAATTTCAAATGCATTGCAGGCACAGCTTGCCGCATGGGGCTATAATGCCATTCAAACGGAAGATTTTAAATCTGTTTCAAAGCAGTTTGCAGAAGTCAACCCGCATCTTGTCCTCTTGGATATTTCTTTGCCCTTTTTCAATGGTTATTATTGGTGTACAGAGATCAGAAAGCACTCGACCGCGCCCATTGTCTTTATCTCATCGGCCTCGGATAATCTCAACCTCGTTATGGCCATGAATATGGGCGGAGATGATTTTATTTCCAAACCGTTTGACTTCAATGTCCTTCTGGCAAAAATCCAAGCGATTTTGAGACGCACTTACGATTTTTCAGAAAATGCAAGTAATCTGTTGACACACCGAGGAGCGGAACTCAACCTCTTGGATTCCACTCTCACGTATCAGGGACATCGTCTTGAACTGTCAAAAAATGAATTCCGAATTCTAACGCTTTTACTTGAAAACAAAGGTGCCATTGTCAGCAGGGATTCTCTGATGATACGCCTTTGGGAGACGGACTCCTTTGTTGATGAAAACACCTTGACGGTCAATGTCACCCGCCTTCGAAAACGATTGGATGCGATCGGATTGGATGCTTTTATTCTCACAAAAAAAGGATTGGGCTATATCGTCGAATAATGCGTTTGAGATTTTCTCAACAGAAAGGAGTGCCTGTGCTTATCGATTATCTTCACCGAATGCGTTTCGTCCTCTTGGCAGGTCTCATTTGCATGATTATGTCCGGTACTGTCTTTTTTTTGTACCGGCTTCCCGTTGAATCCGTCTTATATGCTTTTCTTCTGTGTTTACCCTTTCTCGTCCTAATCATGGGCTATGACTTTTTCAAATACAGAAGGAAACATCTTCTCCTTCATCATCGCATGCCAAAGGATTTTGATCCGTTTCCGCATGCCGATCATTTGATTGAAAGGGATTATCAAAATCTCATTCATCAACTCCTCAATGACCGCCGCATCACCGAAACACAGGCCGACCGAATGCGCGGCGATATGATGGATTATTATGCGCTTTGGGCGCATCAGATCAAAACACCGATTGCGGCTATGCGCCTTCTTCTTAAAGACGACACTACACATGATCTCGCATTGTCTTCCGAGCTCTTTAAGATTGAGCAATACGTTGAAATGGCTCTGCACTTTTTACATCTCGAAAGCGGATTGAACGATTTTGTCTTTAAATCGTGTCAACTGGACGATATCATACGGGGAACCTTGCGAAAATTTGCGCGCTCTTTTATTCTCAAGAAAATCGAGCTCGATTTTTCAGAAACGCACTTAACCGTTATCACCGACGAAAAATGGCTGGCTTTTATCTTGGAGCAGTTACTCTCTAATGCGCTGAAATATACGAAAAGCGGCAAAATACGGATTTACGCTTCCGGACAAGCTCTCTTCGTTGAAGACACGGGGATCGGCATTGAACCCGAGGATTTGCCGCGCATTTTTGAAAAGGGCTTTACGGGATACAACGGACGTGAAAATATGAAATCTACGGGACTCGGCCTCTATCTCTGCAAAAAAATTCTCGATGCCCTCGGCCATCAAATCAGCGTTTCTTCCGTACCCGGAATCGGCACAACCTTTTCTGTCGATCTTTCACGCACAGAAATCCATGTGGATTGATTCTCAAGGAACATCTTGCAGACTCAATCCGGCACCTTACATACGTGTAAGGTAAACGAAAGTCCAATCCATGGCTCCTTCCCTCCGCCTTTGCTATACTGGAAAAAAATCGCATCAAGAGATGCGAATCGGAGGTTATTATGGCTCTCTTAGAAGTCCATCACTTAAAAAAAGTCTATACCACGCGCTTCGGCGGTCAATCGGTCGTCGCATTAAATGACGTCTCATTCTCGGTGGAACAAGGTGAATATGTCGCTATCATGGGAGAATCCGGAAGCGGAAAGACAACGTTGCTCAATGCCCTCGCCGCACTTGATCGTCCCACGTCCGGTGAAATCTTATATGACAAACAAAATCTTGCCACCATTCCCTCAAAATCACTGGCCGCTTTTCGACGCGATCATCTCGGATTTGTCTTTCAAGACTTTAATTTACTGGATCAATTCTCCGTACAGGACAATATTTTTTTGCCGCTGGTTCTCGCCGGAAAATCATACGACGAAATGTTTCGCCGCATGAAGCCGATTGCCGAACGCCTCGGTATTTTTGATCTCCTTCAAAAGTACCCGTATGAACTCTCGGGTGGGCAAAAACAACGCACGGCCATCGCACGTGCACTCATTACGGAGCCTGGCCTTCTTCTCGCCGATGAGCCCACCGGTGCACTGGATTCCTCTGCGACAGAAAGCCTTCTAAAAACATTTCAGGCCCTGAACGAACAAGGACAAACACTTTTGATGGTAACGCACAGTATTAAAGCGGCCGCCCATGCAAAACGCGTTCTGTTTATCAAAGACGGCATCGTCTTCCATCAGCTTTATAAAGCACATCAGACAACGGAAGCCATGTACCTTAAAATTTCAGACGCTTTAACTGCACTCACAACCGGAGGCGATCAAAATGAATAGACTTCGCCTTTACTCGCGTCTCGCCGCCCGAAATATGGTGAAAAACAGCCGGTTCTATTTTCCGTATCTGTTGACTTGCATTGCGACATCCGCCATGTTTTACATTATGGGCTTCCTTGCAAACAACCCTGCTCTCGACGTCATGACCGGCGGTACAACCCTCGGGCAAATGCTTTCCTTAGGCGTTGGTGTGATTGGGATCTTTTCTGTGATCTTTCTCTTTTATACAAACAGTTTTCTTATAAAGCGACGGAAACAGGAATTCGGTCTCTATAATCTGCTCGGCATGGAAAAACACCATATTGCAAATATGCTCTTTTTTGAAACGCTATATGCGGCTTTTATCAGTATTTCCGTCGGTCTTCTCACGGGAATTCTCTTCAGTAAACTCATGCTCTTGCTCCTGTTCAAAGTGGTTGGCGCATTGACGCCTATGGGATTTTACATCAGCATTTCGAGTATTCGTGCTACAATAACACTCTTTGCGCTGACGTTTGTTGCCATTCTTCTCTTTACGGCTTTACAAATTCGCCTGTCTCAACCGATTGCACTCATAAAAGGCGGACAAGTCGGCGAGCGTGAACCGAAGGGTAGCCGAGTCATTACAGCAATCGGGTTTTTAACGCTTTTTGCAGGTTACATTTTAGCACTGAAAGTTGAATCGCCGCTGGATGCCCTTTTCACCTTTTTCATTGCCGTTCTTCTGGTTATTGTCGGCACTTATGCGCTCTTCATCTCCGGAAGCATCGCCCTGCTCAAATGGCTCAGAAAACGCAAATCCTATTATTATCGTCCAAATCACTTTACGGCTGTTTCCGGGATGTTCTATCGCATGAAGCAAAATGCAACCGGCCTTGCCAGCATCTGCATCCTTTCCACGATGGTGCTGATTACCGTTTCCACAACTTTTTCTCTATATGTCGGCATGGAAGACATTATCGAAACGCGTTTTCCGACTGATTTCAGCGTCACTTTAAAAGATGCTTCAAATGAACAGATCAATCAGACACTTGCCGACATTCGGAATATCGTCGAAACAAACGGCCAGACACTGTCTAATCTCAGTACTTACAGAATGCTTTCTTTTTCGGTTACCCGCCAAGGAAATCAGCTCTCCGTTGATGTCGAAAATACTGCTTCCAATGATTTTCAAATATTTTACGCACTCACAGCGGAAGAATTCAACGCTCTAACCGGGGAATCCGTTCAACTCTCGGGCAATGATGCACTCTGTTTCACGTCGATGAAAACACCTTTTGAAAACGGCACCCTACAGATCGGAGAAATGTATTCTTTGGTCGGAATGCTGGATTCCTTTCCCGTGATTCAGGATGAGCCTTCTCTCGGCGTCGATGTCATCGGCTTGGTGGTCGCAGATGAAACCGCACTCCAGGCCCTCAACGCCTATAACGAACAAGCTTATGGTTCCGAAGAAAGTGCCATTCAAGGCGTTCTCAATTTCGATACCGACGGCTCCGCTCAAGACAAGCGCATCTTATCGTCACAAATTACCGATTTGGTCAAACAACCGGTGACCTATTCTTATATTGACGGAAATGGTGAGACGCAAACCGTCACTACCTACGTGGCCTGGATGAGCGCCAAAGAAGACGACCGAATGAATTTCTATACGCTCTACGGCGGATTTTTGTTCCTCGGTATTTACCTCGGCGCCATTTTCCTGATGGCAACGGTGCTCATCATTTACTACAAACAGATTTCAGAAGGATTCAGCGACCAACCGCGCTTTGAGATCATGCAGAAAGTCGGCATGTCCGCCGATGAAGTGCGTCAATCGATTCGCAGCCAAGTCCTCATCGTCTTTTTCCTTCCGCTCGCCTTTGCCGTTTTACACGTCGCAGTCGCTTTCAAAATGATGAGCCAACTTTTGGGCGTTTTGAATCTTTATAACGTCCCGCTGTATTTCATTTGTTCCGTCATCACACTCTTGATCTTCGCAGTCGTTTACACGACCGTTTATATGCGGACAGCCCGCACTTATTATAAAATAGTAAGCGGGAGCCTTTAGGCTCCCGCTTACTATTTTTTAGAGTTGTCGCCGCATTTGCTGATCGCGCATCTGCCGGCAACATGGGGTTATGTGTGAAGAAATCTTTTAAGCATCAGACAAATCGGCCTTTCAGTGCCAAATATTGATCGAAAATCAATCGGCTGGCACGTCCGCCGAAGAGGTAGGACTCGTGTTCACTGTAGTAGAGCGGGTCCTTGAATTTTTTTGTAAACATCGCCAATACATAGCTTCCGTAAGGGGTATGGATGATTCCGCCGTCATTTCGCGCCGCATCCATACTGCCGCTTTTAGAAGCGACATAGATTAATTCTTCATCGCCTGTATCTTCCGAGTCCAAATAATATTGAGGCAAATCCTTCGTCAACATGCGATTGTAATGCTGGCTTTTGAAGATTCCGAGCATCTGCTTCGAAATCTCGGGAGACCAAATTTCTTCTTTGTAAAGCATTTCAAAAAATCGGCCGTAATCTCGAGGCGTCGTTGTCCCAAGGCGTTCATATTTTTCAAAATTGATTTTGTTGTGCAAAATAGTACTTGAAAATCCCAAATCGGCGCACGTTTGATTGATGTTCTCAATGCCGAGGAAGTCAATCAGTGTATTGGTCGCAATATTGTCGCTTACGATGATCATAATGGTTGCAAAATTTTTCGCCGTCATCTCCACGCCGAGATCCAAAGACCTCAGAATGCCACTCCCCGTTATGTAATTGTCTTTCACATACTTGAGCATGGTATTGGGGTCAATCCGCTTTTCATAAACCTGTCTAAAAAATTCGGTCAGAATAAAAACTTTGATGCAACTGCCCGCCTCAAAAGTTTCATTGGGATTTACCGTGATGACATTCCCTTTAAAATCGTTTGCATAGAAGCTGAATTGTCCGCTGAAACTCACCACTTCAGCTTTCAGCCGTGCTTCCAATGACAATTTATCCATATTCGTCTCCTTTGACTTTTGACCTTATTCAATGCGCTCCGGGAAGTGACAGGCGACAAAATGCCCTTCACTGATCTCTCTCAACTCCGGTGATTCCACGCGGCATCGTTCTTGAACCAATGGACATCGCGTGTGAAAACGGCACCCGCTCGGAATATCGATCGGGGACGGCGTCTCACCTTCGAGCACAATCCGTTTCCGCTTGTTTCGATCTCCTACAACGGTTACAACGCTTGTCAAAGCCTGTGAATAAGGGTGCATACATTTACCTGCTATGAGGTCTGCACTGCCGATTTCGACAATTTTCCCGAGATACATAATGGCAATGCGATCCGAAATCAGCCAAGCCAACGACAGGTCATGTGTGATAAACATAAGCGATGTATTTTTTTGTGTTTTCATTTCCACAAAGAGCTTTAAAATATCCGCGCGAACAGAAGCATCCAGCATGGATACCGGTTCGTCCGCTACAATAAAATCCGGTGACATGACAAAGCACGTCGCGATGGACACACGTTGTCGCTGCCCGCCACTGAGTTCATGCGGATAACGATTCAAAAAATCTTTTCCCGGCTTCAATCCGGCAAATTCGAGGGCTTCAATAACCCTCGCTTCCCGTTCTTCCTCACTGTAGGTGGTCCCGTCGAAAAGCAGCGGTTCAGCGACAATGTCCGTAACTGTAAATCTCGGATTCAGCGATTGATACGGATCCTGAAAAATCATTTGTGCCCGTGCACGAAATGCTTTCATATAGGCGCCGCTTTTCGCTTCAATCGGCTTCCCGTCAAAGAGAATTTCTCCGCTGGTTTTGGGCGCCAATTGCAGAATCGCCCTACCTGTCGTCGTCTTTCCACTCCCGGATTCCCCTACAAGCGAAACGATTTCACCTTTTCCGATGCTCAAATTGACTCGGTCCACAGCCTTGACGATTTTCTTTTCACGCTTGATGACTTCTTTTACAAAACCTTGGCGAATCTGAAAATCTACTTTTAAGTCCTTAATCTCTACGATATTGTTTTTCTCAGACATCAGTTCGCCTCCCATAAATGACATGCAACCATGTGACCTTCAGCACCGATTTCTTTGAGTTCCGGCTGAATTCGATCACATATGTCGCCTATTTTTTTATGACAGCGGGCCGCAAATAAGCACCCTTTCGGCGGATCAAGCAGATTTGGCGGCACACCCGGAATGGATGCAACCATCTCGCGTTCTCCGAAAATATTCGGAAAGGCTTTAATCAGCTTTTCCGTGTAGGGATGCTTATAATTGAAAATTACTTCCTCAACCGTTCCGATTTCCACAATTTTTCCGGCGTACATAACCGCCACGCGGTCACAGACTTCAGAAATGATGGACAAGTCGTGCGTGATGATAATCATACTCATATTGAGTTTTTGTCTGAGGTCGTTGATCAAATCAATAATTTGCGCCTGAACCATCACGTCGAGTGCCGTCGTCGGCTCATCCCCGATAATCAAACTCGGATTGCAGGCAAGCGCCATGGCGATAATGGCACGCTGACGCATCCCGCCGCTGAATTCATGCGGATAACTGTCCACCAATCCCGTATCGATATTGACGAGTTTAAAAAGTCTTTCAACGCGCTCCCGCGCTTCTTTAGCATCCACCGGTTCATGCAGACGAATGGCTTCAATAATTTGATCTCCGACTTTCATAACCGGATTGAGTGCGTTCATTGACCCTTGAAAAATCATAGAAATGTCATTCCATCTTTTAGAAAGCATTTCATTTTCGGAAAGAGGCGCCAAATCTTCGCCGCCGAACAAAATCTTGCCACTTTCGATGTAGCCGTTTTCGGAAAGCAATTTAATAATAGAAAGCGCCGTCGTCGTCTTGCCGCACCCGGATTCACCGACGAACCCGAGCGACTCACCGTGTTTCAGTTCAAAGCTGACACCATCAACGGCTTTGACGATTCCCTCTCGTATTTTAAAATAAGTTTTTAGATCCTTCACTTCCAAAATATTGTCCCGTTCCATATTAGCGCCTCCTCAGTTTCGGATTCAAAATTTCGTCAAAAGAATACCCAAGGAAGGTAAACCCGAGAACGAGAATAATAACACACATCCCTGCCGGCACAAAATACCACCATGCTCCGGTACTAACCGCTCCCGAAGTAAAGGCCCCCCGGAGAATCTGGCCCCAGCTCGGAACAAGCGGATTTCCGAGTCCGAGGAAGCTCAGAGTCGTCTCCGTCAAAATGGCAGTCGCCGTTACGAGAATCGTATTTGAAAACACCAACGGGAAAACATTTGGGAGCACATGTTTGCGCATAATATACCCTTTTCCTGCTCCGATGGCCATAGCGCGTTCAATATAAGGACGCTGTTTAACCGAAAGCGTTTGCGAACGCACAAGACGCGCTGTTCCGGTCCAACTGGTGAGACCGAGCACAACGATGATGTTCCGCGTACTGGACCCCAGAAGCGCGGCCAGTATCATGATCAGCGGCAATTTCGGGAGCACCATAAAACCATCTGTAAAGCGCATGAGCAAGGTGTCGAAAACGCCTCCGAAATAACCGGAAACAACGCCGATCACCGTACCGATAATAACCGAAATCAGTGTTGCAAAGACCCCGATCATCAATGAAATTTTTGCGCCATAAATAAGGGCTCCTAAAATATCCCGACCCATGTCATCCGTCCCAAGCGGGAAATCCCACGACGGTGGATCTACGAGTCCGCCGTCGGCAAATGACTGCGGATCATAGTGATAGACAAACGGTCCCAAAAAAGCGACGACTACAAAAAAGAGAATGATGTAGAAGCCGAGAACGCCCATTTTATTTTCTCTGAACAAAGTAACAAATCGAGCAAAGCCGCTTTTTCTGTTCTTCTTCTTTTGAATTGCTGTA
>JASUTA010000035.1 GCA_030445805.1 Clostridiales bacterium | reverse complement strand
AAGTGACGCCGACGCTCAAATCGCTCGACCGTCATGGTTACGTCATTTATATCAGTACTTTTTCAAAGAAATTTTACATGGGCGGCCGTGTCGGCTGGGTTATCGCCGATGCTCAGTTGATCAAACGCTTCGGCGAAATCAAACAAATTACAGACCTTCACGTCAATACTTTTAGCCAATACATCTTATATGAGGCCATTCGTTCCGGCAAGTTGAAAAAACACATCCGGTATATGACTTCTGAAATCGAGGCAAAATGTCGTCTCATGGCTTCCGAGTTGAAGCGGCATCAAATTGAAGGCATCGAGTATACATTGCCGAAAGGCGGTTTCTACATCTGGATGAAACTTCCCGATACGGTAAACCCACAAAAATTTTATGATCAATGCAAGAATCTCAAAGTGGCAGTTATGCCCGGCGACCCCTTCTTTCCGGAGGGCGGCTACCTAGACAACTATGTTCGAATCAACTATTCTTATCCGAGCCATGAAGAAATTATCGTCGGCGTGGAGAGATTGGCAAAAGCCGTAAACGCATCGCGCATCAATCCGTCGGAACAATCGGAGACAGCCGATTTCGATAATCTCATTGTTTAAACTGCATTTTAAAAGCGATAAAAAATAAAGGAGTACACTATGGAAAAACACTATTCTCAAACTGCAAAAATGGCTAAGGGTTCAGATGTCAGGGCATTACTCAAACACGCGGCAAACCCAAATATGATTTCATTCGGCGGCGGGCTGCCTTCAAAAGACGCCTTCCCGATGGATGATATCCATACAGCCATTGATGACGCCATCAAAAAACACGGCCATTTGACCCTTCAATACGGCGAAACAGAAGGCGTTAAAGCACTGATCGAACAAATTAAAATTATGATGACCGAACGCGGCATCACGGGCCCTAATAATGAAGTGCTCATCACCACCGGTTCTCAACAAGGCCTCGACCTCTGCGGCAAGCTCACCATTGATCCGGGTGATGTCGTCCTTTGTGAAAGTCCTACATATTTGGCTGCAATCAACGTTTTCAAGACGTATAATCCTACCTTTGTCGACATTCCGATGGATGACGAAGGCGTCTTACCGGAAGCGCTTGAGAAAGCTCTGAAAGCACATACCGTCAAAATGGTCTATCTCATTCCTGATTTTCAAAATCCGACCGGCAGAACATTGTCACTTGAACGCAGAAAACGCATTGTCGAACTCGCCAATCAATATGATGTTCTAATTGTTGAAGACAGCCCCTATTCAGAACTCAATTACAGCGATGAAAAATTGCCGCCTTTAAAACATTTTGATACGGAAGGTCGCGTCATCTATTTGAGTACTTTTTCAAAAATCATCTGTCCCGGATTCCGTCTCGGATGGATCGCCGCTTCTCCGGAACTGATTCAAAAACTTTCCTTACTCAAAGAAAATTTGGACCTTCATACCAACCAATTTGTCCAGTATGCCGTGTCTTCTTACCTGAACCAATTCAACATCAATGATCAAATCCATCATGTCGTTGAATTGTACCGCGTAAAACGCGATGCCATGCTCGCCGCAATTGAAAAATATTTTCCGGAAAATATCTATTATTCCAAACCGATCGGCGGCATGTTCATCTGGATTGAATTGCCGGAACATTTGAATTCAAGAGAACTCCTTCAAAAGACACTCGAAAAAAGCGTGGCCTTTGTACCCGGAGAATCTTTCTATCCGAACGGCGGTTCTTATAATGCGCTCCGCATGAACTTTTCAAATGCTTCCCTTGAAGACATCGACAAAGGTGTTGCCATCATTGCAGACGCCTTAAAATCTATGCTTTAATCCTTTCTTCTTATAAAAAAAGCCCCTGATATCTAAGCGATATCGGGGGTTTTTTATGCGCTGTGTCTTTTTAATATTGCCCATCACGGGGGTTATTTCTGATTGACTTCAACCCATTCTTTCGCATCGGCAACAGCCGCTTCAGAAGGAATCGTTACACCGGTTTCTTCTTCTACTTTGTCAATATCTGCCCATGCTTCCGTCGCACTTGCGCCGAGAACAGATTTTCTTTTGAGTAGATCACGTTCTTGATCTGACATAAAATTCACCTCATTTCTTATCGATACATAACACTATTATTCACCATTTGGTTGATAACAATTCTCAATTATTATCTATAATGTACCCACAAAAAAACAAGATAAACAGTTTCCTATGTGTTTTGAGTCAAAAATTGTTTTTTAGCGTGTTCGACATCCTCTACTTCCAGTGTCGTTAACACGTCTTTCCCATTCTTCGATTTGCCGTCAAGCTCGCAGATATCAAAGACCCGGATGCTTTGCCGACGAACGACTTGGTCAACAAATTGATTGACCAGGAGCGCATTTTTAATCATTAAGAATTTGTGCTCGGAAAATTCTTCAAACGTCTGCCGCAGCGCTTCTTTTACTTTATCATCATAGATAAATCCGGCTTTTGCCAGTTGGCTTTCTGCCAGGGCCAACATGGTATTCAAATCATAATTGTCAAAATGAATCCATGTAGGGAATCGATAAGCCAGCGGCGGATATTGTTTCATGAGGACTTTCATCGCCTCCGCATCGCCGTTTAAAATCAAATACAGGCGATTGCGGTATCGGTCAATAAACTTAATGAGCTCCGACATCAATTGGTTGAAAGCGGGATATGCGGAAAAAGCATCGGCTTTATCGATAAAAATAACGCGTCCGATCCCCCGTCCGAGAATATCTTCCACCGTCTTGCCTCCGATGAGCGCCTGCGTAATTTCTTCGCTGGCAATTTCAAACGGCGCCTTGGATTTCATCAGTCCCATGTCAAAGAGCATCTCTGCAAGAACCGTGATGATCTTCTGCCTGCCGGTTCCCATTTCACCTGTAAAAACGACATTCATATATTTATTCAGATCCGTTTGCAACCCATATTTTCGACGGCGTTCATGCATTTTAAAGACTTTGTATTGTGCGGACAGAAATTGTTTTGCCTGGACATTTCCGACGATTCCATCCAATGCCTTTTCAAGATCAAAGCTGTCCGACCCGGTAAAGACCAATTTATTGACATCCGAAAGTGTGATTAAGTTCATTTCATAGGCACTGACCTGCTCTTCCGCAATGCGAATGCTCTGAACTCTGATAAGCGTTTCAATTAAGTTTCTGACCAACCTTCCGTTTCCGGATTGTGTGTCGGAATTTTCGTAAATATCCTCAAAAACCCGTTTCAACTCGGACTCTGCATTGCGCGAAAGTTTAAATCCTCTGGAACGAATCAGAGCCACGCCCATATGCATCAATTCCTGTGGCCCATAATCGCTAAAATGCGTCCACAGTGGGAATCGAGACCGCAATCCGATATTGACGTCAAAGAAATCTTCCATCTCTTCTTCATAACCGGCAAGGATGACAATAACTTCACTGGAATGGTCTTCAATGAGTTTCAGTAAAAGATCAATGGCCTCTCTGCCCAGTGCATCTACAGCAAGGGTATAGGCCTCGTCGATAAACAGAATGCCACCGAGTGCCTCGTGAAATTTTGCATGGGTCTTTTGAGCGGTCTCGGACGAATTTTCACCGACAAATCCCGAGCGGTCTGTTTCAATCAGTTGTCCGGTCTTTAAAAAACCCATGCTGTTAAACATGTCCGCCACCAGACGGGCAATGCTGGTCTTCCCTGTTCCCGGATTTCCCGCAAAGACCATATTGAGATTTTGGTCAATTTTGGTCTCCACACCGACTGAACGCCTTTTTTCTTGAGCAATGAGCAGTTTATACTGCGCCCTAAGCAATGCTTTGACCTCATCCAACCCGATGATTCTTTCAAGATGCGCTTCCAGATTAAAATCTACGCTAAAATTGAAATTGAAATTGTTGCGATCCAATACATCACTGTGAACCATTGGGTTCTCAAGGTATTTCCTATTGGCGTCGGCGATCGCCTTATCGATGACATTTCTAACGAATCGGGCATTGCCGAGTCCTTTTTTCTCCGTCACTTGATTTCTGGCAAAGAGTTCAATCAAGTCCTTTTTTACTTCAGGGGCAATGTCATATCCCTTTTCATGTGCGATTTGAAGCGCAAGGGCATACATTTCTTCCGGCAGGTAATCTCTGAATTCAATTCTGTTCGGAAATTTCGTAACGAGTTCTTCCATAGCACTTGAAGCCATACCTGAACGCGACCATTTTCCGGACAAGATGACGACGATATCTTCTTCGATTTCATCCTGTAAAGCCGTCCAAAAGGCGCGCCCGATTTCGTCGGAAAACATGGCGTCGATACCGTCGATGAGCAAGACCCCACCCATTGCCGAACGTACAATACGCTTGGTCGCCTCTGCCGTTTCCCGTGCCGATCCCTGAAAGAAATCGGACTTACTGGTCTCGACAAACCTGTTTTTTGAAACGGCACCCAGCGCAAAGAGGAATTCGGACAAAATTTTAGCCGCTTCCGACTTGCCGGCACCGGCATTGCCTGAAAAAATGGCATTTAATGAGAGCGACAACTTCCGCATGCCCATTCGCTCCCGAATCGCCTGGAGCTTATAATTGTTTTCAATGTTTTTTACAAACGCCTTAAACGACTCCAGCCCGACCGTCATATCCAAACGGTATTTGACTTCCGCCAGCAACGGCTTCGCATAGTCGCTCAACCGATACGGTCGATCCTTCACGCGGACATAGACTTCATTTTTTTCGATAAACAAGGTAATGACCATTTTGGGGTCGATACCTGTTCCCTCCAATATTTCTCTCAGCGGCTGTCCGACTTTGTATAACATATAATCCATCAGCGTGAAATGCTCATGTTCATGGAATTTATAACCGTAATCATATAAGCCGTAGACCTCGCCGCGTCGCCCGGAATCATGCCGATCAAATACAATTTCAACATCAAATTCCTTTTCGATATCTCTCAGCACTTTTAATATAACGCGTTCTTTGGCCTCCCGCTTTTCCGCAGGGGTCAGCGGGCGCGTTTTTAAAGCGACATCCACATGTGCCAAGAGGGCCTGAATCCAGTCGTAGCTATCCCCGGATTGATTTTCCGAATGGCTTTCGGAATGCTCTTCCGAGTCATCATAAATGAAAAAATAGTAACGTTTGGGACACTCTATTTTTTGAATCCTCTTTTCGGCGTCAACGTTCGCGCCCGGTTCCGAATCCGTTAAAAACCCATTATTGAGCACATAAGGATGCGCAAGTGTCATGGTATGACCCGGCAGCATTTGACTCATCACTTCAAGCATTGCGGAATCCGCCTTTTGAATGTTGTTAAAAATCAAATGATGATTCCGCTCATTATAAAAATCTGTCAAAAAGGCATTGTATCCCAGCGTGAAGTCATAATTGCTCATGTCCAGTTCTACCGGCACTTCTCCGAACAGTGCTTCCATGAACGCCTTAGCACCGACTTTTTTAAACGTATTCGGTTCCCCGGAGACCAGTACAGTGCCGCCTTCTCTGTGATTTTTAAAAAACGTGCCCAAGGCATTAAAATAGTCCTTTTGCCCGACAAATTGTGCATTAAGCGCCTGTCCGGCCGCTTCAAGTCGCGCATCAAACGACGGTCTGCCCGCCTCTGTGTTTTGTCCTTCGCCCGGTTGTTTGTTCTGTTGTTTGTGTTGTTTTTTGCTTTCTTCTTTCGTTTGATTCATTTTTCCCTTCCTATAAAAAAATAAGTCCTTCTATCCACTTTTCTTCAGCCGGTAAACGTCATTTCGTTTATATATACCCGACATCAGAAAAAATATCGATAAAAGCACTTATCTGAATTTCATTTTTAAACGACACTCAAATACGGTTTAACCGCTTCCATCAGAGCGGCACCCACCTCGGAGCGAATGACGCCGTTTTCGTCCAGGGCAGTCTCATTTAAATCAATCCTGACCTTCGGACACAGGTCAAACGCTTCATACCAAAGTTCATAATTGCGTCTCAAATCTTCCATATAAGACCGTTCAATGGTATCGCCCTCCGTAGAGCGAGAACGCTCTTTAATGCGTTTCATCGCCGTGTCGACGGTGACGTCAATGTAGATAAGCACTTGAGGCGACTGGATGTGTTCGAGCATGTTATAGAGCAATTCACGATAAATTCTAAATTCCTCTGCAGACATTTGCCCACGTTCATGAATGGTCTTTGCAAAAATTTCATCGCCGTAAATCGAGCGATCCAAAATAGCCAAATTCCCGTCTCTTTCAATGCGTTTTAAATCTCTGAACCGATCGTTCAGAAACATCACCTGGATAATGGCGCTCCAACGCTCCGGATTTTCATAAAACCGATCCAGCATATTTTGAGCCAGCGAAGCCTTATTGCTGTCGTCAAGCTCTTGAAAAAGCGGTATATCCAGTACTTCACTCAAATATTTGCCTACGGTGCTCTTCCCCGCCCCTATAATGCCGTCAATTACGATTGCCATATTTTGCCCCTCTACGAATAATTGATGATTCCCTACTAAAAATTCAGACATGATTCAGATGCCTTTCTATCGTACCGCCGCCCACGAGTAAATCGCCTTGATAAAAGACGACCGCCTGCCCGGGTGTAATGGCGCGCTGTGGTTTGTCAAAGACGACTTTAACGTGATTGCCTTCGGGATACAAAGTACAATCGGCAGGTGTGGCGCTGTATCGTACCTTTGCCTGACATTTAAACCCGGATTCGACAGAAGCGACGGAAACCCAATTGAGCATTCCGGCGTAAAGGGTATCCTCAAATACCGCATCACCCTCTCCCAGTGTCACGCGATTGTTGTTCGGATCAATGTCAATGACATACATCGGCTTCCCGAATGTCACGCCCAGACCCTTTCTCTGACCGATGGTGTAATATTCAATGCCCTTGTGCGCACCGAGAACTTCCCCTTCGGAATCGACAAAGATCCCTTCCACAATGGGAACATCACTGTTTCGCTTCAAAAATCCCACATAATCCTGATCCGGAACAAAACAAATCTCCTGACTGTCTGATTTTTCGGAAATGCGAACATCAAATCGCGATGCAATTTCGCGCACCACATCTTTTGAAGGCATCTCCCCAAGCGGCATGAGAATGTGTGCCAATTGTTCCTGAGTCAAATTATAAAGGGCATACGTTTGATCTTTTTTATCGGAATCTGCCTTTCGGATCACATAACGCCCTGTTGTTTTATCCTGTTCGATTTTGGCATAATGCCCAGTGGCGACATAATAAGCACCCAACGCATGGGCTTTCTCAAGCAACGCCTCAAACTTCACAAATTTATTGCAGGCGATGCAGGGGTTTGGCGTCAGCCCTTTGTGATATGCATCGATAAAGTAGTCCACGACGGTTTCTTTAAAAACAGTTTTAAAGTCAAGCGCATAAAAAGGGATGCCGATTTCACGGCAAACGCGTCGTGCATCTTCCACAGAGGACAGACTGCAACAACCGCCGTCTTTCATAAAATGTGCTTCTTCCAGATAATCATCTTGCCAAAGCCGCATATTGACACCGATCACATCGTATCCGGCTTCCTTGAGCAAATAGGCGGCCACTGTGCTGTCGACGCCGCCGCTCATGCCGACTACAACGCGATTGTTCTTTTCCATAGTATTCATCCTTTCACCAGTTTTCGAGTCACTTCAACGACATACTCTATATCGGTTTTTGTCAGTCCCTCTCCCATTGAAAATCTAAGACAGCGTCTTGCTTCGGATTCGGAAAAACCCATGGCCAGCAAAACGGGAGACGCACCGACCGCACCCGAACTGCATGCGGAACCCGCCGAAACGGCAATGCCGTGCATATCATAGCCGATGAGCAATGCGTCACTGTCCGCATTTTGGAAATAGACATTGAGAATGCCCGGATGGCTATCCGCAGACAGTCCGTTGAAGCGAATGCCTGCATCGAGAGAGTCAAGTCCCCGAATCAACAATACTTTAAGCGATTCGACCGTTTTACGTTGTTCCGGATGAAGCCGTGCAGCCGCCTGTCCGAATCCGACGATGTTTGTCAAATTGGCATACGCATCGCAACGCATTTCGTCCGGCCATCCGTTTCGATTGTACAGCGCACCGCACCCTTTCGGTCCATATATTTTATGTGCCGAAACGGACAACAAATCCGCTCCGAGCGTTTTGACATCCAGTGTTTCCGCCCCCATACCTTGAACGGCATCAATGTGGAAAAGTGCGCCTTTCAGGTGTGTGACTTCCGCAATGGCCTCAACCGGCTGTCTCGTTCCGGTTTCATTGTTATAAAGCATGACCGAGACAAGGGCCGTATCCTCAGAAACCAAAGCTTCAAGCGCCTTCAAATCCACTTTTCCTAAAGCATCTACGGGACAAATTTCAACTGAAAAGCCCCTCTCTTCGAGTGCCTTCGCGCCGTTTCTGACAGAAGGGTGTTCCACAGCAGAAATGACAATCGTCTTCCGCTGATTCTCCGTATTTTTGCTGCTTCTTCCTTCTGCGATTATCTCTCCCGCTACGGCTTCCAGAGCCAAATGATTGGCATGGGTGCCTCCGAATGTAAATCGAATCATTCCGGGTTCGGCACCGATGGCATCCGCCACTTTTTTAGAAGCCGTCTCCAAAGCCTCTTGAATGTGTTCTCTATAATTTAATGTTGTAAAAGATTCAAAAAAATAAGGCCGCATCGCTTCTAAAACCGACCGATTCATCGGTGTCGTCGCAGCATAATCCATATATATTGACATGCATTACAGTCCTTTCAAAGATACCCTATCGAACTTGTAGGATTTCAGAATCTAGTATACCGAGCGACGTGCGAAAAGTCAATGCCGATGATTTCCATCTCCCTATAAACAGAAAAAATGGATGCTGGCGAGGCATCCATTTCAAGTGAGGTATTCTAAATAAGTTTACGTTTTGGGGTACTGCTTTAAGGGTTAGCGTGAAGCTAAAATAAAAAGGTTGTTGCGAGTATAAGGAGTTTTGATTGGTATTCATTAATTGATAATGATTATCAATCTCTGTAATTATAATAACATCCCTACTTTCATTTGTAAAGCGTTTTTTTTAGTTTTATATATTTTTTTAGTTTCTTTTTTAGTTTCTCCGTCCAGACCTGATCCCTGTCAGATAAATTAAATTTTAATGACGCTCTTCATTTTTCGCTTGACTTTTTAACCCCCGGATTTATAATGTCTAAGGCAAACATGCTTTTTAATCTTAGAGATCAATAAGGAGTTATATATGCGACAATCCAGATTGCCTGAACGTCAAACCGAAGATGCATTGCCATCGGATTCGGAACAAAGCGTTCAAGGAAAATCAAATAAAAAGTGGCTGAAAGGTCTCATTACCCTACTGGTATTTTTGGGAATCGGCGCACTGGTTATCAGCCATTTTTATGACCATCAAGTCAATTTCCTCGTCATGGGTATTGAGGGTACGCGAACCGATACCCTGATTTTTGTCTCGGTTGACACCAAAGACAATACGGTAAAAGCACTTTCCATTCCAAGGGATACATATTACCCGACTGAAGGTAAAAACGGTGCCGGCCAGAAAAAAATCAATGCGGTCTACGGATTTAAAGAAATCGGCGGCCCGGAAGGCGTCGTCAATACCGTCGAAAATTTACTGGGCGTTTCCATCGATCACTATGTCGCCGTTGATTATGACGCTGTCGCCGCAATTGTGGATTTGGTCGGCGGTGTTGAAGTGGATGTTCCCTACCGAATGAAATACGATGACCCCTATGCCACACCGCCGCTTCACATTGACTTTGAACCGGGTGTTCAGGTCATCACCGGTGAGCATGCCATTGAGTATTTGCGGTTTAGAAAATCCAATGACGGTACCATCCGCGAAGGCGATGTTCAGCGAATCGGGCGCCAACAGGCTTTTATCCTCAGCGCTTCCAAGTCCCTCGTGACACCGAAACTTCCGTACATTGTCTATCGTGCGCTTTCCTATGTCGATACGGATGTTTCCGCTTCTGAAGCCGTTCTGATCGGACTCGGCATGCTGAATTTCGACCAGGAAAACATGGTGATGACAACGCTCCCCATGGACTCCATAGGCACCGGTTCGGACGGATTGAGTTACTTTTTCTATGACGAAGCCGGAACTGAAGCGCTCATGTCGGAATGGTTCAAGTAGTAATCTACCGTGTCATGATTCCCCGTGCGGTAAAATGATTCCCCATGCGGTAAACAGATGAAAAAAGAGCAGTCGATTTTTGACTGCTCTTTATATTTTTTGCCGCACTTACGCTTTTAAATCCCCTCAATTTTAAAACCCTCAATGATAGAGCTCATTGCTGATTCCGTGTTCCAAATCTTTGAGTTCCTGAGCAATGGCCTCTTGGTCAAAGCCGTAAAAAGTCATTTCGTAAACGCAAATGGCAATCAGCTCTTCCGGGAGCATCATCAAATCTTCTTGGACTTCCAAACGCGCATTGGCCCATTCTTCCCATCGGGTAAATCCAAGCGCAAAATGCAAGTCTTCCGAAGCACTGTAACCCGAAATACTCAAATAGGCATCCTCGTCTACATCCGCCTCATATCCCGCCTCGTTTGAAGGATCAATTAATCCGACTTCTATAACAAATGCGTCAAACTCAACATAGGGCACTGCCGCAATATACTCAATAACCGCTTTATAAGCTTCGCTTTGCTGTGCTGTCTCAGGATAAAACATGACGAGTGCTTCCATGACCGATTCGGTACTGGTTTCAGATAATAATTTTTTTAACGTCATACCAATCCCTCCTTTTTGTCTTTATACTTATAACATATTATATGATTTTTAAATTTTTTTCAATGCCTCCTCACGCGTTTTAAAAATTCATGTTACAATAAGGATAATATTTCAGTTTGAGGAGAGATTATGTCAAAAAAAATCGGTTTTATCGGAGCCGGCAATATGGCCGGTGCAATCATCAAGGGGTTGATTGCCAATCAATTTTTTTCACCTGAAGATATTTCCGCAAGTGTAAGCCGCCCGGAAAGCTTATCGCGACTTGAAAGCATCGGTATCTTCGGCACACTTTCGAGCGAAGAAGTGATTAAACGAAGCGATGTGGTTGTTATCGCTGTGAAACCTCATATATTAAGAGCTATTTTACCTGCATTAAAACCCCATTTTTCACAGGAACATCTCATTATTTCTATCGCCGCCGGAGTGACCATCGATGAACTCAAAGGTTTGACCGGACAAGATCGCATCGTCAGAACCATGCCGAATACCGCAGCGCTTGTCGGTGCTTCTATGACCTCTCTGTGCAGCAATCTTTCAAGAGATTCCGAAGATTGCCGCTTGGCGGAATCTGTTTTCAACTCCGTCGGTCGCACCGAATGGATTGAAGAACGCCAAATTCATGCTGCCACAGCGGTTCACGGCTCTTCTCCCGCATATGTTTACCTCTTTATAGAAGCGATGGCCGATGCCGCAGTGCTCGGTGGTATTCCTAGAGCACAGGCATACAAAATGGCGGCTCAAACACTCTACGGGGCATCTAAACTGATGCTTGAAACAGAACTGCACCCGGGCGTCTTAAAAGATCAAGTAACATCGCCGGGCGGAACGACGATTGAAGCATTGGCCGTTCTTGAAGCAAAAGGCTTTAGAAGCGCCGTGATCGAAGCCATGCGCGCCTGCATTGACAAATCGGAGGCTTTATCCAAGCAGTAACTTCACAAAGTAAATTTGACCTGTCTATTTGAAATTAAAAAGCAGCGCTTATAGAGCGCTGCTTTCATTTTACTCATTTTAAAAAATACGGCGTCTTGACCAACCCAAAATCAAAAACAGTTTGGGCACCCCTGCCATAATAAAAGCAATTGTCAGCGTATACTGAATCGTGAGCCATAGCCCCTCTTCCGGCAAGAGATAAGCGAGACCCAAATGGACGCCAAGTGTCGCCGCCATTCCCAATACGTATTTAAAAAACTGAACCGCAGCAGTTGCACGTACATCAAACTGTACAAATGCTTCTTCCAAAAAGTAGCCCACTAAAAAACCGATTAATACGCCCGCACTTTTTAAATACGACGTTGTTTGGAAAAAGAACAATGACAACACTACGATAATCAATAAAATCAAATGGGGTAACAATGTCCGTTCATAATTTGCGTAAGCATCCAATTTGGATCCGATAGCGACGACAATCAATCCGACGACAATCGCTCCGAGTACATCAACCGGCCAGTGCACACCTAAGTAAAGGCGGGACAACCCAACCAGCAAAATAACCACGGCGGACAGCACCCACATCATAGGTCGTTTCAGCGCAACCGATAATCCGACAAAAAAGGCGGTTGCCGTTTGAGTATGACCGCTCGGAAAAGAAGCGCCTTGAGCGGTTTCTGTCCTTAAGGAACGAATGCCCTCAACACCGATGGGTCGCGGTGCATTAACGATTTCCTTTAAAGCACTGTTTGTGACCGTTGAAAGACCTAAAATTAAAACCAACCGGCGCGCTGCTTGCTTGTCAATGCACCAGTAGACAAATCCTAAAATCGCAACATAGAACAATTCTTCACCGAGCAGTGTCACTGCAATAAAGAAAGAATCCAGTACCGAGCTCTGAAATTGCTGTATCCAAAGAAGCATTTGAATTTGCATGACTGAAACCTCCAAATAGTCTACAGCACTAGTATACCTCAAAGCGCCATCAAATGGCAACTTTTCACAGAGGAGTTTTAAGTTTTATTAACATGTGAACGCTTTTATGCTTTTCATGGTATAGTATATAAATAAATCGGAGGAACGCCTATGAAGTCTATCAGAAATTACTTAAAATATAGCAGTCCCGTAAAAAAATTATCTGACCTCTTCTTTATTGCCGCGGTCGGTGTGAGCTTCTATCTGCTCATCAGCACGTATTTTATTCGCCGCAGTCTTCCTGCCGGCGTTTGCCCGATTGACAATCGTGCGGAATTTTTCTATGCCGCAATCGGGTTGCTTGTCGTCGCCTTTATTCTCTCTTTCTTCGACAATGCCAAAGAAAAATAGGATGAACTAAAAAGCGAGAGAGCCCTCAGAACAGTTCATACAAAATCAAAAAAGCCGGCGGCGCCGATTGGCGCCATTCCGGCTTTTTTTATAAATTGACTTTATTTTCGATCAAATAGCCGGTTCCGAGGAACAGAATAAGGATCCATACCAAAGATTCCAAAATAGAAAAGTTGATAAACGGGCCAATGCTTGTCGTCACAACAAATTCCCTCACCACCGTGTTTCCGAAAATCGCCTGTGTCAACAAATCTCCGATCTTTCCTCGAATCAGACTGACGCCTATAAAGATACCGAATGTAATCAGGCCTTTAAAACGATTATTGTTGAACAGCCCTTTAAAAATTGCAAACGAGAAATACACGGTTAAAGCAAATTCAATAATCGCAAAAACGACGAGGAAGAGCACTTTGACAATCAATATCCATTCATCGGACTGAATCCCATGCCAATCCAGCAAATTGAGTTGGAAGAGCTGAGGCCCGATCAATTCGAAGTTGATCAGCAAGAGAACAAAGTAAACGCCAACCATGGCAATGCCCTCCAAGAAAGCAAACAACAATTTTGCACCCAGTATTTTATATCCGCTGTTCGGCGTCATAAAAAGCATGTACCCTTCCTGCTTAAACATATCCTGACGCATTAATCCGATTAAATCAATCAAATAGAGTATTGAAAAGCCGATCAATAAAACAACCATCAACAACGCCAAATACTCTCCGCCGGTAAAGTCTCGAAAGGAGGCTTCAATGCTGTAGTATTTTGCAAGCGCCAAAACTTCTCCCAAAAGGGTCGCCGCCAAAGCAATTAAAAGGACCAATCGTTTTCGATTGAATTCAAATTTCAGCAATTTAAGCATGACTAAAAACCTCCGTATAGATTTCTTCCACCGATTTTCCGCGTTCCATTCTCAGCGCTTCAGCCTCTCCCTCGATGACGATTTCACCATGGTTCATAAAGAACACATAATCCAAAATCTGCTCAATCTCAAGAACCAAATGCGTTGAAATCAGCATGGTACTCTCTTCTGAAAACTGTTCAATAATCGTCTCCTTGATCTTCGTTCGTGAAACAGGATCCAATCCGTTGAGCGGTTCGTCAAGTAAGTATACCTGTGCGCGTCTCGCAAGCGTCAAAGAAATTTTCAGACGTGCGCGTTGACCCGTAGAAAGACTGGAAACTTTCTGTTTCATATCCAGTTCCATAAATTGCATCAAATCTTCAGCTTTAGCCCGGTCAAAATCTTGATACATGTCATCGTAGAATGATATGGCATCCCGGACACGCATCCATGCATATATAAAGTTTTCCGTCGGCATATAGGCCACCAGTGCACGTGTCTTATACGACGGTGACTGGTCGCAAATCGTAATCTCCCCGGAAGTCTGTCTGTGTAAATCCGCAATAATCTTCATCAGCGTCGTCTTTCCGCTTCCGTTCGGTCCGAGTATTCCGTAAATCTTTCCGGCTTCCATCTTCAAATTGATATTGGACAGTGCCTTTCGCTGTAAATATTGCTTGTGAATGTTAACGCATTGAACCATCGCCGCCATTATGCTTCCCCCTCTTTGTCATTTTTAATTTTACGAATGATGGCATCGACACTGTAATTGATCTTTTTCATGCCGGTGACAAAGTCCTCCACCATCTTATCTGCCAGTTCTTCTTTTGTCCTTTGGATCACGGCTTCATCCTCCGTGACATAAGTACCCATCCCGCGCTTTGTGAAACAAATCTCTTCTGCTTCAAGCTCTTTATAAACACGCTGTATGGTGTTGGGATTGACCTTGATTGCCAGAGCCAAATCGCGTGTTGACAGCAGTTTATCTCCGGGGGCAATTTTTCCGGAAACAATATCCATCTTTATATCATTCATAATCTGAAGGTAAATCGGTTGATCGTTTCTGAATTCCATAAGCACCTCCTCAATAGTGTTCTAGTATAATAATACACTAATTCTTTTTCTTTTCAATAGCCCTTTGGCCTTTTTAACTCAATTTTAATGTTGCATGGAAAATAAAAAAGAGCAAAGCGTTTGCTTTGCTCTTTTCGTTGTCAAATTGTACTTTCGGCGTCATTTGTCACACCAATTGCCTTGTAAAGTTCCTCTATGACTTCATCCGATGTCTCATGTGCGACAATTTTAAACGGCAAAGTTTCAGGAGACCATTTGTGTTCCCCCATGTTGTGATACGGGAGCAATTCAATCTTCTCTCTGAAAGGAGATGCCGTCAGCGCGTCGAGTATTTTCACCTGAAGCGGACTGTCCGTAATACCGGCAATAATAACTTGTCTAATCCAGTAAGGTTTTGCGGCTTCTTTTAATCGCTCTAAAAAAAGAATCGTATGGCTCAATCGTCCCCCGGTCAAGGCGGAATAAGCAAGCGCATTGGTATGTTTTACATCGAGCAATACGAGATCGATGTAAGGAAAGAGCGCTTCGACGGCATCATTCCAGATTGCCCCTGAAGTATCTACAGCAACGTGAATGTCCTCCTCTTTCAAACGCTTTACAAGCGGCAAAAGCGCCTTCGCCTGGAGCAGTGGTTCACCGCCCGAAAACGTTACGCCACCTCGCTTTTTAAAATAAGCGCGATTGTGCATAATCAAGTCGAAAAGCGCATCCGTCTCCATCCATTCTCCGCCTGTTGCCTGCCAGGTATCCGCATTATGGCAATAGCCGCAATGCAACAAGCATCCTTGTAAAAAGACGACTGTACGAATACCGGGACCGTCTAACGTCCCCATGGATTCAATTTTGTGTACCCGCAATTGAGAAACCGACATGGTCATTTATATCCTTTCATGGAATGTTCTGCTGATTACTTCCTCTTGCTGTGCACGGCTCAATCGATGGAAATTGACGGCATATCCTGAAACGCGAATGGTCAAATTCGGGTGTCTCTCCGGATACTCCATGGCTTCGATCAAGCGATCACGGTTGAGGACGTTGACATTTAGGTGGTGCGCCGTATGGTCAAAGTATCCATCGACCAGATCCACCAGATTTTCTACTCGGCCCGTCTCGGATTTTCCGAGTGTGTCCGGTGTGATTGAAAACGTACATGAAATGCCGTCTCGACAACATGCATACGGCAATTTGGCAACCGAATTCAAAGAAGCGACTGCGCCGCGAGTGTCCCTATTGTGCATCGGATTGGCACCCGGTGCAAACGCTTCACCCTTACGTCTTCCATCCGGTGTATTACCGGTCTTCTTGCCGTAGACGACATTGGATGTAATGGTCAATATTGAAAGCGTGTGCTCTGCATTGCGATAAGTCGGGTATTGCTTGAGTTTTCCGATAAAGCGCTCGGTAAGATCCGATGCAATCCGGTCGACGCGGTCATCATCGTTTCCGTACATCGGAAAATCCCCTTCGATAACGAAATCTTCGATCCATCCGGCTTCTCCGACGACAGGCATTACCTTCGCATATTTAATAGCGGAAAGTGAATCTGCCACGACGCTCAGGCCGGCTACACCAAATGCCATGTAACGGTGAACATCCGTGTCGTGCAGTGCCATTTGCGTTTTTTCATAAGCGTATTTATCATGCATATAATGGATGATGTTCATGGTGTTAACATATTGCTCACACAACCAATCCAAATAGCTGTCAAAGCGCGTCATTACTTTATCGTAGTCGAGAACGGCATCCGTCATCGGTGCCGCTTCCGGTCCAACCTGTTTTCCGCTCATCTCATCAACACCACCGTTGAGGGCCATGAGCAACGTTTTTGCAAGATTGCAGCGTGCACCGAAGAATTGCATTTCTTTGCCGATGCGCATTGCTGAAACACAACAGGCAATGCCGTAGTCATCTCCGTAAAGCGGACGCATCAAGTCGTCATTTTCATATTGAATGGCGTCGGTTTTGATAGAAATCTCGGCACAATACGCTTTAAACGGCTCAGGGAGATCAGATGACCACAGAACCGTGATATTTGGTTCCGGCGCCGGACCCAGGTTAATCAACGTATTGAGGAATCTAAAGCTCGTCTTCGTGACAAGCGTGCGGCCGTCTTCTCCGATGCCGCCGACCACTTCGGTAATCCACATCGGGTCACCTGCAAAGAGTTGATTGTAATCCGGGGTACGGAGCTGACGAGCCATTCGCAGTTTAATAACAAAATCATCGATCAACTCTTGAGCGGTCGCTTCTGTAAGAATGCCCGCTTCCAAATCGCGTTCAATATAAACATCTATAAATGTGCTGACGCGTCCGAGTGACATCGCCGCACCGTTTTGTTCTTTAATGGAGGCCAAATAACCGTAATACAGCCACTGAATGGCTTCTTGAGCCGTTTCAGCCGGTTTTCCGATATCGTGTCCGTAAGCCGCCGCCATTTCCTTGAGCTTGCCGAGGAAATCAATTTGGCGATACATTTCTTCAATCAATCGAATGTTGTCTTCCGACATCGCTTGAGATTGGCGTCTGCGTTTATCCGCTTTTTTGTCTTCAATCAGGCGATCAATACCGTAGAGGGCAATGCGGCGATAATCGCCGATAATTCTACCGCGACCGTAAGCATCCGGAAGCCCCGTCAAAATACCGCTGCTTCTGAGTTTTTTCATAGAATCCGAATAAACTCTGAAAACGCCGTCATTATGCGTTGTCTTATAAGAAAATTGTGTTTCAACGGTTTCCGAAAGCGTATAGCCGTAAGCTTCGCACGCTTGTCTTGCCATGCGAATCCCACCAAACGGATTGACGCCTCTCTTGAGTGGCGCATCGGTTTGAAGGCCGAAAATCTTTTCCTCTTCACGATCGATATACCCGGGTTCATACGTTAACAGGGAAGAGACATGTTCTGTGTCGATATCTAATACGCCGTCTTTTATCGCCTCTTCCGCAAGTAGCTTTTCAACTTTTGAAAAAACGCGCGTTGTGCGTTCTGTCGGCCCGGATAAAAAATCAGAGCCGCCTGTGTACGGCGTGTAGTTGTTCTGAATAAAATCGCGGACATCAATTTGTTCTCTCCAGAGAATACCTTTAAAAGCTTCCATTGTCGTTCCTCCCTTTTCCTCACTCAGTCGTCGGGTGAACGGCAAATAAGAAAACCGACACACCCGGACAAAAAACGCCCAGGCGGTCGGCTAAGCTTAAAGTTCATCAATCCCTCGTGGTTTATCCACTCATTCCGCCAGTCTTGAGAACTATCATGACTCAATTGTATTGTTCCGTATGAAGAAAGGCTCGCCAGTCTTCATATCAGTATCATACAGGGTATTTTAAAAAAAGTAAAGTTTATTTTTTAATACATTTTAACGCGCGTTCCGCTACATTTTCAGGCGTAAATCCGAAATGCTCGAATAATTCGCCCGCCGGCGCAGAAGCACCGAAACTTTCCATACCCACGACATCGTCGGCATATTTATGCCATCCGAACGGGCTTGCCGCTTCGATCGCAAGTGTCGGAACACCGTATGGAAGAACGAATTCACGGTAGGCTTCCGGTTGCTCATCAAAGAGTTCCATACACGGCATAGAGACAACGCGTACGGTTTTACCCTTTTCTTGAAGCAATTTGGCCGCATCCAGTGCAAGCGATACTTCAGAACCGCTTGCAACCAAGACGACGTCCGGCGTTTCATTCGCTTCAGAAACGATATAGCCGCCTTTGAGTGCTTCTTTAGATGAGCGTTCAATGACAGGAAGCTTTTGTCGCGTCAGAACCAGCGCCGTCGGATGGTTTTCCGACTTGATGGCACTGTACCATGCGGCAGTCACTTCACGTGCGTCTGCAGGTCTGAATACATATAAATTTGGGACAGCTCTGAGCATCGGCAATTGATCAATCGGTTGATGCGTCGGTCCGTCTTCGCCGACACCAATACTGTCGTGCGTCAGAATATACGTTACAGGAAGCCCCATCAGAGCGGCAAGACGAATGGCAGGCTTCATATAGTCCGAAAAGACGAAGAAAGTTGCCGCATAGGCCTTGAGACCGCCGTGAAGCTGAATACCGTTTGTAATTGCCGTCATTGCATGCTCTCTGACGCCAAAGTGCAGATTTGAGCCTTCTTTATGGTTGGCAAAGAAAGAGGTTCTGTTCTTCATGTCTGAATTGTTGGAAGGTGCGAGGTCAGCCGAACCACCGATCAAATTTGGCATCCAGTCTGCAAGGGTATTTAACACTTTTCCAGATGAACTTCTGGAAGCCGTCGCTTCCGAATAACTCCAGAACGCTTCACTTTCCAGTTCTGCCGGCGCTTTGCCCGCAAACCATTTATCGTATTCTTCCGCGAGTTCCGGATAGGCTTTTTTGTAATTTTCAAAGAGGCTTTTCCAAGCC
>JASUTA010000034.1 GCA_030445805.1 Clostridiales bacterium | reverse complement strand
TTTGTTATCGATATATTTAAGCCAATTATATTGAATTCCGTAGGACCATACAATATAATTAATGTAAGATTGTCCTAGTACACTTGCTGTAACCATCGGTAACAGTCACCGGTGTGCGATTTGGAAAGGATTGGTCCGATGTTAAAATGATCTTGAGGAGTCCGGCTGATGTACAAATATGAATCCATTACCCGATACATTAAAACACAAATTGAACAGGGAAACTTCGCCCCCGGGTCACGTATCCCTTCCATCCGCACACTGTCAACAAAATTCGGATGCGGAAAAGAGACGGTACAAAAGGCATTGGCGACTCTTGAACGCCAGCATTTATTGTACTCAAAACCGCAAAGTGGGTATTATGTCATTGAAAACCCCGCATCGGATGCTGCCAATCAGGAGGAGATTGTTTATGCCTCTACGAGTTATCCCAATATTGAGCGCTTTCCGTATGCGGATTTTCAGCATTGTGTGATTCAGGCCATTAACTCCTACAAAGAAAATCAATTTTACTATACCAAGGCTTGGGGATTGCCTTCGCTTTTGCAAACCATTAAATTGCGACTTGAGGAAGACCAGATCTTTGCAAAAGAAGGCAATATTTTTATGACGACGGGTGCACAGCAGGCCATTGACCTCCTGACAAAAATGCCTTTCCCAAATGGAAAACGGACGATTTTAACAGAACAACCGACCTATTTTGGCGCACTGAAAGCCTTTGAACTCAACTTTATGCCAACCATAGGCATCAACCGGGGGCTCAATGGAATTGACTTGGATGAGCTCGAGACATTGTTCAAACGGCAGGATATCAAATTCTTTTATACGACCTCCAGATTTCATAATCCTATCGGATATTCCTATAAGAAACAGGAGATATTGGATATACTTTCCCTGGCGGAGAAGTATAATGTGTACATTGTGGAAGACGATTGCATGGCAGATTTTATTGAATCTCCTAAAGATCTGTCCCTGTTTTCCTATGACGTCAATGAACGGGTCATTCACATCAACAGTTTTTCAAAAATTTTGTTTCCGGGATTAAGGCTTTCCTCCATTGTCCTTCCGACGGCACTCGTGGATACCTTTTTTGAATACAAGCAGTGGGCGGACAGCAACAGTGCCATTATTTCTCAAGGCGGTCTGGATATTTATATCAAGAGTGGTCTGTTTAAAATACACAAGGAAAAAATGAAGGCGTTGTACGCCAGCAGAATGTCTCATCTGATTAAGACGATTGAGGCAAATGCGTTTGAAGGCATGCAATTCAGCAGGCCGAAAGGCGGGTATTTTTTATGCATCTATTTGGAAAACGGCACGCGGTATGATACCATTATTGAGACTCTTGAAGAAATGCATATTCAACTGATCGATATTCGCGTTTGTTTTATGGAGGAGTACCGTAATACAAAATACATTCGATTGAGTGTCAGCAAGATGGATCAAGAGACGATTGATTTTGCCGTCCCTAAAATTCTTGAGGTCATCCGCAAAAATACATTGCCGCCCACAAGACTGAAATAACAGGGAGCAGAGCCGTAAAATGGAGAAAATGTGATGTAAAGAGAGTACTCAATCTCTCTTTTTTTTTGTGTTAAAATGAATCGAAATGCGGATAAGCCTTACAGGTACTTGATGCGAAAGATTGTACTAGGACAATCATTCGAAATTAGAGTTGAGATGGGGGAACCAATCTCATATAATTAAACAAAACATAAAGTATGAACATTTTGTAAAGAAAGGAGGCTATTGATCACATTACGAATTGTGACGGAAGGTTATGAATACAATCCTAAGAGAAATGAGTTGGACCGCGTTTGAAGCGCGCGTTAAAGAATCACCGCTGGTAATCATCCCTACCGGTGCCGTGGAAGTCTACGGACCGCACTTGCCGATGGGCAGCGACATTCTTGTCGTTGAAGAGGTTGCAAAACGTTTGGCGGAAGCCACAGGGGCTTTGGTAGCACCGAGCATGAGTGTCGGAGAAAGTCGAATTCTCACCAAGTTTCCCGGAACATTGACAACGTCTGAAGAACATTTTAAAGGTTATCTTGAAGACCTTTGTGAAAGTCTTCGCGGTTGGGGTATCCGAAAGTTCCTTTTTATTACGGGTCATGCGGGCAATGTCCCGATGGTAAACAGCATTTGCAAAACGTATAAGATGCTTTACCCGGAAATCCAGACAGCACAGATCGACTGGTGGCGATTTGTAGGGGTCAATAGCGGGGATGTTCTTGAGCATCAAGGGTATATGGCACATGGACACGCCAGCGAATGTGCGACTTCCATCTTGCTGTATCTGAGGCCTGAACTTGTAAATATGAGTGATGCGGTGTGTTATGAACTCCCTAAAGAGCAGGAAAATCAATTTCCGGATATTCTTCAGTATTTTTCGATTGATGAAAAGACAAAGATTGGAATTATCGGGGATGCAACCTGTGCGACAGCAGAAAAAGGGGAAAAAATTATTGCCAATTGTCTGAATCGTATGACACTGTTTGTAAAGAATTATTATAATGCTTAATGGCCGCTGATGCGGCATGTGTTTTTATCATTCGATCTTAAGAATGGAATCGGATCGAATCGCATATGATTAGAAGGGGGAAAACATATGAACAAGGTTTATCAATTGCTGGTAAGCATACTTATATTTAGTTTGGTTCTCGGCGGATGTGGCAGTTCGAGTACGACGGCGACGACTGAGAGCGGTCAAACCGAAGCGGCGACGACGGAAGCGGTTGCTGAAAAAACATTCAAAGATACGCTGACCATTGCACATTGGGAAGAGCCCGCGACGCTTGACCCGCAATATTCCAATATGATTTCTTGGTTCATTGTTGAAAAGAACATTTTCAACGGATTGCTCGATTATGTCAACGATGAGTATGTACCGGTTTTGGCAACGTCTTGGGAAAATCTTGACGATACCCATATCCGTTTTCATTTGAGAGATGATGTCACTTTCCAAAACGGCGAACCGATGACTGCGGCAGATGTTTACTTCACTCTGAAACGTGCGACGGAATCACCGAAAAGTGCTTCCAGTTATAAGACTCTGGATATTGAAAATACCAAAATCGTAGATGATTATACCATTGATGTCGCTTTGACGATGCCGGATGAAGCCTTCTTTAATACCCTTTCGAGTGGACGCGGATACATCGTCAGCCAAAAAGCCGTTGAAGAAATGGGTGAAGCGGAATTTGCAAGAAACCCGGTAGGAACCGGTCCGTATATGGTTTCTGAATGGGTATCAGGTACTGAGATTAAGCTGACTGCCTTTGAAGGGTACTATGCGGGCGTTGCTCAGACGCCGAATGTCATCTATAAGTTTATTCCGGAAGCATCCAACCGTGCGATTGAGCTTGAAACGGGCGATGTGGACGTGGCACTGAATATTGCGGCCAACGATGTTGAACGCGTCAGAGAAATGGAAAATGCAGACATCGTCATGGTACCGTCTTATCGATATACAACGCTTACCATGAGCATGCAAGATGAAATTCTCCAAGATAAACGCGTTCGCGAGGCACTCGTTTACGCAATTGACAAGTCTTTGCTGGTGGATGTTGTTTACGGCGACACGGCTGATGTACTGAACGGCGTTATGCCGACCAATGCAATCGGTTATAAAGAAATGACACCTACGGAATACGATCCTGAAAAAGCAAAGGCCCTTTTGGCGGAAGCGGGATATGCAGACGGCTTGACACTTGATTTCCAAGTTGACCCGGGCTCTGAGTACCTCGACATTGCGGAAATTGTACAAAGCATGTGGCAAGATGTCGGTGTAACGGCCAATATCATTACCATGGATAGACCGTCATACCTTGCACAGGGCTACAATTATCAAATTTCTGTCCGTGCCGGAAATGCAAATCACCCATCGAACATTCTCATCATTTATGACTCGGCATTCGGTGACCGCATTCAGCCGAACGATGCGTATATCGACAATGCATTAAACGAATTCAGACAAATTTATGACGACGCGAAGCGCAAAGAAGTGCTTGACGCCCTCCAAGATTATATTTGGGACATCAAATACACGATTCCGTTGGCACATACAAAAACCATCTACGGCGTTTCAAACAATGTAGAAAACTTTGTTCCGGATCCACTTGGATTGGTTGACTGGTCACAGGTCACCGTTACGGAATAATGAATCACAGAAAGACGTTAGAAGGTTGCGAGGCGCAGATCAATGTTTGCCTCGCACCTTTTTTATACATTTGACATGAGAAACAGTGAAAGAAGGACGCTATGCTCAGGTTTTTATTCAGACGCATCTTAATGATGATACCGGTATTGCTCGGCGTTTCATTGGTCGTTTTCATCATGAGCTATTTTACGCCGGGTGATCCGGCGGTGATGATTCTAGGCGATATGGCAACGCAGGAAGACATTGAAATGATGCACAAAGAGCTCAAACTCGACGAGCCTTTTGTTGTTCAATACGTCAATTATGTAAAAAACATCGTCACAAAGGGCGATTTCGGAACCTCTTACACCACAAAACAACCGGTTCTTGACGAACTCTTGGCGAGATTTCCGAATACGTTTAAGTTGGCCGGACTGAGCGTGATTTTATCTGTCTTAATCGGCATTACGGTAGGGATTATATCGGCTACGAGGCAGTACTCCATCTTGGATAATGTGGCGACAGCCCTGTCTTTTATCGGCGTTTCAATGCCGAATTTCTGGCAGGGCATGATGTTGATCATTGTCTTCTCGGTCTGGCTCGGCTGGTTGCCGCCGTCCGGATTTTCTACTCCGCTCCACTGGATTTTGCCTGCGGTGACGATCGGAACCAGTTCTGCGGCGCAAATTATGCGTATGACGCGTTCCAGTATGCTTGAGGTGATTCGACAGGATTACATCCGCACCGCCCGCGCAAAAGGGCAATCCGAACGCGTGGTTATATGGCGGCATGCACTCAAAAATGCATTGATTCCGATTATCACAGTCGTCGGTCTGTCATTCGGCAGATTGCTCGGAGGCGCCGTATTGACGGAAAGTATTTTTTCCATTGCCGGAATCGGCAAACTCATGGTCGATGCCATTAACCTGAGAAATTATCCGCTGGTGCAGGGTGGGGTCTTATTTATCGCGATTGTTATGTCGGTGGTCAACCTAATTGTAGACGTCCTCTATGCGTATGTTGATCCGAGAATCAGAACGCAGTTTACGACCTTTAATATCAGAAAAAAATACAGAATGGAGGGCGATCGCGATGAGTGAAAAGACAATAGAGATTCGACATAAAAGCAGCGGTATGATGCGCGATGCCTTTAAGCGGTTGATGAGAAACAAGGCCGCCGTTTTGGGACTCGTCATCATCCTGATTCTCATTCTGTCAGCTATTTTTGCAAATGTCGTCGCACCTTTCAGCTATGACGAACAAAACCTCAGGCAGCGTTTTTTGGCACCGAGCCCGGAGCACTGGTTCGGAACGGATGAGTACGGACGTGACATTTTCTCCCGTATTCTATATGGCAGCAGAACTTCCCTTATGGTGGGTGCCATTTCCGTCACGATTTCCAGCGGAATCGGTACACTACTCGGAGCGATTTCGGGGTATTACGGCAATCGCGTAGACAATATTATCATGCGCTTTATTGATATTATGCTCGCCATTCCGAATATCCTGCTTGCGATTTCAATCGCCGCAACGCTGGGCCCCGGCATTGTCAATGTGATGATCGCGGTGGGCATCAGTTCCGTACCGGGATATGCGCGGTTGGTAAGGGCATCGGTGATGTCCTTAAGGGATCAAGAGTTTATTGAGGCGGCGCGTTCAATCGGCGCAAATGACTTCCGCATCATTATGAAACACATTTTGCCGAACTGCATGGCACCGATTATTGTACAGGCGACGATGAGTATTGCCATTGCCATTTTATCGGCGGCGGCACTCAGCTTTTTGGGACTCGGCGTACAACCGCCGATGCCGGAGTGGGGGTCTATGCTCTCAAACGGACGCGCCTATATCAGGGATTACTGGTGGGTGGTAACATTCCCGGGCGTGGCGATTATGGCAACGGTATTTGCATTCAACCTATTTGGTGACGGCCTCAGAGATGCGCTCGATCCGAGACTGAAACAGTAGGTGACGATATGAGGGAAAAATTATTAGAAATCAAAAATTTAAAAGTCGTTTACAGTACGGAAGAGAAAGTCGTAGAAGCGGTGAATCATATTGATTTGACCATACACCGCGGTGAGGCGCTCGGACTGATCGGTGAGACAGGCGCAGGAAAAACCACAACGGCACTGAGTATTCTCAACCTGATTCCCGACCCACCCGGAAAAATCTTGGAAGGCGAAATTGACTACAACGGTACCAATTTGCTGTCTTTGAATCAAAAAGCTATGCGAAGTGTCCGCGGCAATAAAATCTCCATGATATTTCAGGATCCGATGACAGCGCTGAATCCGGTTATGACTGTGGGCGATCAAATTGCAGAAGTCATTCGATTGCATCATAAAATATCGCGAAAAGAAGCGTACATCAAGGCACAGATGATGCTGGAAACAGTAGGGATTCCGGGAAATCGTCTCAAAGATTTTCCACATCAGTTTTCGGGAGGCATGAAACAGCGCGTTGTCATTGCCATTGCTTTGGCATGCAACCCGGAACTGCTCATTGCTGATGAACCGACAACGGCACTGGACGTTACCATACAAGAGCAGGTGCTCGACCTCATGGATAAACTGCAAAAGGAGTTCAATACGTCTTTGCTGCTCATTACGCACGACCTCGGTGTTGTGGCGGAAGTCTGTGAAACCGTGGCGATTATGTATGCCGGAGAAATTGTGGAATACGGGACGCTGGAACAGGTATACAACGATACCAAGCATCCGTATACGCGCGGCTTGTTTGACTCCATTCCGAAATTTAACGAAGAAGTCAAGCGACTCAAACCCATTAAAGGCCAGATGCCGAATCCGGCGAATCTGCCTGTGGGATGTAATTTTGCGGATCGTTGCCCGGATGTCATGCCAAAATGTCGGGAGGCAGATCCCATCGTCATCGATACCGGTGAAAATCACCTGGTAAAGTGCTATAAATACATGGCCGGAGGTTATGAAGCTTGAGTACTCTGTTAGAAGTTAAAAATTTAAAAAATCACTTTAAAACGCCGAACGGTTTGCTTCATGCAGTAGATGGCGTCAGTTTCAAAATCGAAACTCAAAAAACGTTGGGTGTCGTCGGCGAATCTGGGTGCGGAAAATCAACACTCGGGCGCACCATCGTCCATTTGACACCGAAGACGGGCGGAGAGATATTTTTTGAGGGAAAAGACATCACTCATATCGACAAAGCCGATCTGAAAAAATTGAGACCGAATCTGCAAATGATTTTCCAAGACCCGTATTCGTCTCTCAATCCGCGTATGTCTGTATTTCAGACGATTTCGGAACCGCTTATTATCAATCGTGTTGAAAGGGATCGGAAAAAGCTTTCTAAACGCGTGTTAGAACTGATGGATATCGTTGGGCTTTCATCCGATTTGGCAAATGCTTTCCCACACGAACTGGATGGCGGCAGACGCCAGCGCATCGGCGTGGCGCGCGCATTGGCGCTCAATCCGAAATTTATCGTCTGTGATGAACCGGTTTCGGCTCTGGATGTTTCGATTCAGGCGCAAATTCTCAACCTCATGCAAGACTTGCAGGACGAACTGGGGCTGACTTACTTGTTCATTACACATGACCTTTCTGTCGTCAAACACATTTCGGACAATATTTTGGTAATGTACATGGGAAAAATGGTAGAATACACGACTTCCGAACAACTTTTCAAGCACCGCTATCATCCGTATACAAAGGCACTGCTGGCGGCTGTGCCCATTCCGGAAGTCGGCGCAAAAAAGGAACGTCGCCTGCTGAAAGGTGAAATTTCGTCGCCGATCAATCCAAAACCGGGATGCCGTTTTGCGGCAAGATGCCCGTATGCGCAAGACAAATGCCGCGTAGAAGAGCCGGCTTTTCAAGCGGTGGAACCGGGACATTTTGTCGCCTGTCATTTCGTCGGAGAAATTAACCAGCTCAATGCTTAATGCGTTAAGAAAGGTCTTATGATGCGAACCTATAAAATTGCAATGATACAAATGGATTCCGGCGAGAGCCGAGAAGATAACTTGAAGCGTATAGATGCCTTTATCGAAAAAGCGAAAGCAGAAGGGGCAACGCTGATTACACTGCCTGAAGTGATGAACCGCATGACTGCGGATCGAACGATTGATACGTCTGAACCGCTTGACGGACCGACGATCACTTACATGAAAGGTTGCGCTAAAAAATACGGTGTTTGGATTCACTGCGGCAGTATTCGCGAAAAGCAAGCAGAGGGATTGCCGTACAATACCACGGTTCTCCTAAATCCCGAAGGCGAAGTCGTAACGACGTATCGCAAGATTCACCTTTATGATGTAGATATTCCGGGGAAGGTCACCGCACTTGAGTCTTCGAGAAATAAAGCGGGAGACCGTGTCGTTTCGGCGGAGACGGAGATCGGGCATCTCGGTATGACCATTTGCTATGATCTGAGATTCCCCGAACTTTTCAGATTGTTGGCTCTTCAAGGGTCTGAAGTGATCTTTGTTCCGGCAAATTTTGCGTATGCGACGGGGGAAGCACATTGGGAAGCCTTGCTGAGAGCGCGTGCCATTGAAAACGGATGCTATATCATCGCGACGGGTCAGACCGGTCAAAAGGCCCATTTTAAAGCCTATGGGCACAGCCTTATCATCAACCCATGGGGTGACATTATTGCGCAAATTGAGAAAGACGAAGCCATGGCCATTGCGACAATAGACCTCGATTTGGTTTCTAAAACGCGTGAAGAATTGCCGAGTCTTAAAAACAGACGCCCGGATGTCTATTGCTTGGAGACGACAAAAGTGTAAAATAAGAGTATGCAGCGGAGCAAATAAAAAATATAGACAGGCAGCTAAGGAGGCGTAACGTGTCATATACATTTGACGATGTGATTGATCGAAAAAATACCAATTCAATCAAGTGGGAGCCGGCGGTTCTCAAAAATCTCTTCGGAGAAGATGACTTACTTTCCATGTGGGTAGCGGATATGGATTTCAAATGTCCGGATCCGGTTGTCGAAGCTTTGGTTAAACGTGCGTCGCACGGCATCTATGGCTATTCGGACATTGACGACGGATACTATGATGCGATTATTCAGTGGAATAAACGCCGAAACGATTGGCATCTCGATAAGTCGTGGATCGTCTTCACACCGGGTGTCGTTCCGGCCGTAAATTACTTGGTTCAGGCTTTTTGCAAAACCGGAGATAAGGTTATCATTCAAAATCCGGTGTATTACCCGTTCTCAAGCGCCATTGTCAATAACGGCGCGACCATTGTTCTCAATCCGTTGAAAGAGACGGATGGGGACTATGTGATGGATTATGAGGATCTGGAAGAGAAGGCAAAGGATCCCCGGGTTAAGTTGCTGATTCTTTGCAGTCCGCACAATCCGGTGGGACGCGTTTGGAGAAAAGAAGAACTGGAACGGCTGGGAGAGATTTGCATTGCCAATCACGTTTTGGTGGTCGCGGATGAAATTCATTCGGATTTGATTATGAGCGGGCATAAGCACACGCCGTTTGCCGGCATATCAGAGGCGTTTGCAAACAATAGCATTACTTGTGTGGCGCCGTCGAAGACGTTCAATTTGGCAGGTCTGCAAGTGTCCAATATTATTATTCCGAATGAACAGCTTCGAAATGAATATCAAATTATTCTTGAGAACAATGCCATTCGGCATCCCAATACGTTCGGCATCGTTGCGCTCGAAGCGGCGTATACCAAAGGAGAACCTTGGCTTGAAGCCGTTCTGGAATATATTGAAGGCAATATGGATTACATCAAAACCTTTGTGGATGAACGCTTGCCGGAGATTAAGTTTAAAAAGCCGGAAGGCACTTATTTGGCATGGCTCGATTTCAGGGGTCTGGGAATGGATCAGAAAGCACTCGAGTCGTGGATGCAGAAAGAATTGAAACTGGCACTGGATGAGGGATATATTTTCGGAAGCGGCGGCGAAGGCTTTGAACGCATCAACGCGGCATGTCCGAGAGTGCTTTTAGAAGAGGCGCTCGGAAGGATTGAACAGGGGATTCGGAATCGCCTGTAACATATTCTTAAAACACATTTAATGATTTTTAGACTTGTTTTTTTATGATAAGGGTTTTATAATGGCACAAACAGGGTAATTATGTTTTAAATTTAGAATTATTTCTGCTTTCAAGGAGGAAGGTGGTTTATATGATTAAACGCATACTGTCCCTTGTGCTATTGACGGTCATGCTCGCAGGCAGTTTCGCCTTTGCGGATACGACGTCGGTTATCGATGATTCCGAAAAGGATGCCGGAATTGTAAAAATAACCTATACGTCGACTTCAAGCGAAAAGTTAAAAGTTTTGGTTTTGTACGGTGATAAAAAGATCTCTTATCCTTATCCGGGAGACGGGACGACGGTCGCTTATCCGCTTCAATACGGAAACGGAACGTACAAAGTCGGATTGCTTAAGAATCTGGGAGACAATCGGTACGCTTATGTGTCACAAAAGGACGTTACGCTCAATTTAACCGATCCGAATGTCGTCTATCTCAACTCTATTCAAAACATCAATTGGGATGAAAACAGTGAAGCGGTTGTCTTCGGAGAAGAGCTTCTTCAAGACGAAATCGATGCAACCGAAAATGTGACGACACTCTACAATGTCCTCGTAGAACAAATGTCTTAGGATTATGGCAAGATTACAGGTTTGACATCGGATTATGTTCCGAGTATTGATCTGACCTATGAAACCTTGAAGGGGATTTGCTACGATTACAGTGCATTGCTCGCCGGAATCGAACGAAGCCAAGGCATTCCGACAAAACTCGTCAAAGGGTATTCGCGCTTTGTCAACGGCTATCACGCTTGGAATGAAGTGTACCTAAACGGTGAATGGTATATTGTCGATACGACGGTAGACTCGACGCTTAAGGGAACGAGCGTTAAAGTGACCATGGTTAAAAACAACAGCGATTACCAAAAAGTCAATGAATATTAATCAAAAAAGCCGAATGTGAGTCGATTGCATTCGGCTTTAAATTTATGAGGGGATGTGTTCGGATGGTTTATGTGTTTTTTGCGGAAGGGTTTGAAGAAGTTGAAGCGCTGACGAGTGTGGATGTGCTCAGACGCGCCGGTATTTCGGTCCGGACGGTGGGACTGGGAAAAAACACAGTGACGGGGTCACATGGGATTTCTGTTCTGATGGATACAACACTCGGTGCACTCGGTTCTTTAGAAGATGCGGAAATGCTCGTATTGCCGGGCGGAATGCCGGGAACAAACGGGCTGAAGGCGAGTTTGTCTTTAGGGGAACACTTGCGCTTTGCGGAAGCGCTCGGCATTCCGATCGCAGCCATCTGTGCTGCACCGACAGCACTTGCAAGTCACGGCATTTATACGGGAAGGCGCGTGACGGTTTATCCTGGAAATGAATCGGCTATGGAGGCCTATGAACCGGTGGATTCACCGATTGTAGAGGATGGACCTCTGATTACGGGTCGGAGCATCGGTGCCGCTATGAGCTTTGCACTAAAGCTGGTTGAGCGCCTGAGAGGCGTTGACATCCGCAATCAAGTCGAAAAAGCAATGTACGTGCCGAATCAAATGTAAGTTATTCGCCGTCGTTGCGCCAGTAAATTTCGCTTTGTGTAGGGGATTTTGTTCCTTTGGCAAGAATGTCTTCTTCTGCGGTACCTGTTCCGACGGAAATAACGAGGTCGTAATAGTCGTAGATTTCTCCCAGACTGGAATCGGAAGGGCCGGAGAGATCGGAATACGTTGCGGAGGCTACTCCGCCAAGGGCTTCCATATAGAGTGTCGCGAGCTCTTTGGCTCGGGAAGCGTCTGTTCCGGGAGCGACGATAACGGCAACGCCCAATGTTTCGTCTTGGGGCAGGATATTGGCATCGACGGCATCGTGATTGCGAAGCAGTGTTTTTGTGGCAACATCAATCATTTCTGAGGTGATCGGATAATCCACTTGAGGCGATTCGGTTGTTTCTGAAAAAACAGCATCGCCACCGCTCAAGGATTCTTTTCCTTCTAAGTTGACATTGATGTCGTCGTAAGGGGATGCCAGTGAAAAAATGGCAAAAATGACGACGATGAGAATCAAAATAAAAGCTAAATATTTAATTGAAAAAGCCTTTTTCTTTTTAGGTGGTTCGGCGGAAAACCCCTCTTCCTGTATTTTGCGTTCGAGACGTGTTTTAATGTCCTCAAACCGACCGATTACGCCTGAAATTTCATCGGCTTTTAAAAGTTCTATGGCCTGAAGGCAAATCGTTAAGGCTTCTTCATAGCGCTGTCTTTTTTCAAGAAGGCGGATGGTGCTTTCAAATGTTTTTGAAAATTTTGGCGTGTAATTTGCGAAAATATCCAGATACATTTGAAGTGCCAATTCTTCGTTGATCATTTCCATTTTTTGTGCTTTTTGCGTCAATATGTAGAGTTCGTTTAACCGCTCGGACATATGCCACCTCTTTTGGTTTTTTATTTCTTTTCGGCTTTTTTTATGTGTCCGGACCCGTCCTGCAGACCCTTATAAAAATTATCGGCAGGGCAGGTCAAATTGTTAACAAATTCGTCAAACTTTCTTGCCATATAAAGTTGACGAGAATACTCGGATATATTATAATAATCATGATTTCTTAGTAAATGACTAGGGATTAAAGGGGTGTCTGCATGAAACTATCGACGAGAGGCCGGTATGGGCTTAAAGCAATGTTTGATTTGGCGATGAATTACGGTGAAGGACCGATCTCGCTGACGAGCATTGCGGAACGCCAGTATATATCGGTCAATTATTTGGAACAACTGATTTCACCGCTTAGAAAAGCAAATCTTGTAAAGAGTGTCCGCGGCGCACAGGGAGGATACATGTTGGCGAAACCACCTTCCGAAATCACCGTCGGCGCGATTTTAACGACGCTTGAAGGGCCGCTTGCGCCTACGGATTGCGTGGTTGAATACGGCGAAGATGAACTCTGTGACCATTCACGTTATTGTGTGACCAAGGTCATCTATGAAAAGATATATGAAAGCATTACCAGTGTCGTCAATTCTATCACCTTGCAGCATATGCTTGACGATTACGAGAGCAATCGACCTGCAGATGTCGTTGACGCCATCTGTGTCTGCAAATAAATTTTTTACGTTTTGGGAGGGAGCCAAGTGAAAGCGATTTATATGGATAACTCAGCGACTACACCTGTAAAACAGGAAGTCCTGGAGGCTATGATACCCTATTTTACCACATACTACGGCAATGCGTCGAGTATTCACGGATTTGGACAAGAAGCAAAGGCTGTTTTGGAAGCCAGTCGTGAGACAGTAGCAAAAACGTTGAACGCACCTGCGGAATGTTTCTATTTCACCGCCGGCGGCTCGGAATCCGATAATTGGGCGCTTAAGGGCGTTATGCGTGCCAATAAAGCAAAGGGAAAGCACCTCATTACTTCAAAGGTAGAGCATCATGCGATTTTGCATACGTGTCAAGCACTTGAAAAAGAGGGCTTTGAGGTTACTTATTTAGATGTAGATGAAGACGGACGCATTCGACTTGATGAATTGGAAGCGGCCATTCGTCCGGATACGCTTTTAATTTCAATTATGTTTATCAACAATGAAATTGGAACGATGATGCCGATTGAAGAAATCGGTCGCATTGCAAAAGCACATAAAATCCTCTTCCATACCGATGCAGTTCAGGCTTACGGAAACATACGCATCGATGTGGATGCGCTCAATATTGATATGCTGAGTATTTCGGCGCATAAAGTTTACGGACCGAAAGGGATCGGCGGGCTTTATATCCGAAAGGGCATTCGCATCCAAAATCTGATTGAAGGCGGTGCTCAAGAGAGAAGACGCCGTGCGGGGACGGAAAACATTCCCGGTATTGTCGGATTTGCGAAAGCTGCGGAGCTGGCGCATGCGGATTTGGAAGGCCATGTGGCACGATTGTCGGCGCTCAGAGACCGATTGGTCAAAGGTGTTATGGACAGTGTTCCGTACGCCAAGTACAACGGTCATCCGACACTCAGGCATCCGGGCAATGTCAATATTGCATTTCAGTATATTGAAGGCGAAGGGTTGCTTCTTTTACTCAATGCAAAGGGCATTCAGGCGTCCAGCGGTTCGGCGTGTACATCGGGTTCGCTTGATCCTTCACACGTGCTGATGAGCATCGGATTGTCACATGAAATTGCTCATGGATCACTTAGATTGTCTTTGGGCGACTTTAATACAGAAGAAGAGGTTGATTATACCATCGAGGCGGTGGGTGAAGTCGTGGAACGACTCAGGGCGATGTCACCGCTCTACGATCGGGTTAAGGGAGGCAATTAGCATGCTTTATACAGAAAAAGTAATGGATCATTTTATGAACCCGAGAAATGTCGGCGTTATCGAAGATGCGGACGGTGTCGGGGAAGTGGGCAATGTCACTTGCGGTGACATCATGCGGATTTATATTAAAGTAAAGGACGATGTCATTGAAGATGTCAAGTTCAAGACTTTCGGATGCGGGTCGGCTATTGCGGCTTCGTCGGTTGCCACAGAAATGATTATGGGGAAATCGGTTGAAGAAGCGTTGAAACTCACAAACAAAGAAGTTATTGACGAGCTCGGTGGACTGCCGCCTGTGAAAATTCATTGCTCGGTTCTCGCGGAACAAGCGCTTAAAGCGGCGATTTACGACTATGCCCAAAAGAGCGGGCGCCATTATGAAGGCCTTGAAGGCTATGATCCGCAAGATGATCATGCACATGATGAAGTCGTTGATATTGAATTTTAGAATAAATAGCCATCAAAAATTTGAGTTGCCAGAAACGGCATAAATGTGCTACACTATACTATAAGATTTTTAGCACCGAGATTCATACCTGAAAAAAATAGTTATAATGCGATGACGGAGAAGAGTAGGCCGCGCCTCAAGAGAGCGTGGGTGGTGAAAAAGCGCATGCGGCCGAACGCAGCTCCCGAGTACCATTTTCGAAATGAGTAGATTATGGCGTCCGGCACGCGATAAAGTGCCTATAACCTTCAGAGTGACCGTTGTTACGGTAAGCAGGGTGGTACCGCGGAAATTTCGTCCCTGCACACACTTATGAAGGTTTTTTTGTGCAAAATACTTCTGGGAGGTTTTAAAGTGAAAGCACTGGGACTCAATGAAATCAGAAAAGCGTTTTTAGATTTTTATGCCGATCACGGACATTATGTAACATCGAGTTATTCGCTGATACCGCATGACGACAAAAGTTTGCTCCTCGTCAACGCGGGCATGCAGCCGCTTAAAAAATTTTTCACAGGTGCGGAAACGCCTCCGAGAAACAGAATGGCGACTTGCCAAAAATGCATCCGTACGGGCGATATTGAAAATGTCGGCGTGACGGCGCGTCATGCGACTTTTTTCGAAATGCTCGGAAATTTTTCGTTTGGTGATTATTTTAAGGAAGAATCCCTGAAAATGGGTTGGGAATTTTTAACGAAAGTTTTGGAATTGCCGGAAGAGCGCCTTTGGCCTTCCGTATATGAAGAAGACGATGAAGCATACGCTTTGTGGCGAGATGTCATCGGTGTTCCCGAATCGCGGATCGTGAGACTCGGGAAAGAGGATAACTTCTGGGAAATCGGTACCGGCCCTTGCGGACCGTGCTCCGAAATCTATTTTGACCGCGGTGAAGAACTGGGATGTGGCAGTGAAGACTGCAAGCCAGGATGCGACTGCGATCGATTTTTAGAGGTTTGGAATCACGTGTTTACCCAATACGATCGGGATGAAAACGGCGTTTACCATGAACTCGAAAAGAAAAATATCGATACGGGTATGGGGCTCGAGCGGATTGCATGTGTTCTTCAAGGCGTCGACACGATCTTTGAAGTGGATACCATTCGCGATATTCGAGATGCCGTGATTGCGCTGTCCGGCGTCGACTATGGCAAAGACCGCAAAACGGATATCTCCGTGCGCGTTATTACAGACCATGTCAAAGCGGTTGTCTTTATGATCGCAGACGGTATTATGCCGAACAACGAAGGAAGAGGCTATGTTTTGAGACGTCTTCTCAGACGCGCTTCCCGCCATGCTAAGATGTTGGGTATGACCGGTACGCCGCTGACGGAACTCGTAGATGCAGTCGTTGCTTCTTACGGCGAAAATTACGAAACGCTGAAAGAGCGCATGAAGTACATCAAACGCGTCGTGGAAAATGAAGAAGAACGTTTCCAAGCAACCATTGATCAAGGACTCACAATCTTAAACGACTATGTAGAGGACCTGAAAAAAGAGGGAAAAACGGTGCTCGGCGGAGAATCTGCATTCAAATTGTATGATACCTACGGTTTCCCGATCGAACTCACCGATGAAATTGTTCAAGAAAACGGATTTTCGGTTGATGAGGCGTCTTTCAAAATATTGATGCTTGAACAAAAGGAGCGTGCGAGAAAAGCGCGCGGCGACGATGATGCGTTGGGCTGGGATGCCGATGCCATTGCAGAACTGCCTCCAGAAGTTCGGTCGACTTTTATCGGCTATGGCGCTTTAAAAGCGGAGGCAACCGTTACAGCACTGGTATCCGATCACATCCTTGACGAAGCCTATGAAGGAATGGAATTGGCACTCATTTTAGATGAGACGCCGTTCTATGCAGAAGGCGGCGGTCAAATCGGCGATACCGGACGCATTTTCGGCGATGGGTTTGAAGCCAAAGTCATCGAGACGAGAAAAGGCGTCGGCAATCGAATTGTTCATTATGTTCAAATGACAAAAGGGACGGTAAAAGTCGGCGACCGTGCAACGGCCGAAGTGGATGTGAAACGACGCATGGCAACGGCGCGAAATCACTCTGCGACGCACTTACTCCACAGAGCGCTCCGAGATGCACTGGGCACACACGTCGCACAGGCAGGGTCCTATGTGACTCCGGATCGTTTGAGATTCGACTTTTCTCACTTTGAGCCGGTGGATGCGGAAACACTTCATAAAATTGAAGCGGATGTCAATGAAGCGGTTCTCGCGGCACTTCCGATTCATTCGGAAGAAATGTCAATTGAGGCGGCAAAGGAAAAAGGTGCCATGGCGTTGTTCGGCGAAAAATACGGAGACAAAGTGCGCGTCGTCGAAATGGGCGATTACAGCATGGAGCTTTGCGGCGGAACACATTTGACCAACACCGCACAGGTCGGTTTGTTTAAAATTATCGCAGAATCCGGTGTTGCGGCAGGTGTGAGAAGAATCGAAGCCGTTACCGGAGAAAGTGTTTATAAATTGTTAACACAACTTGATGGCAAAGTTCACGTCTTATCTGATATGCTAAAAGCGAGCCCGGCGGATGTCGAACAAAAAGCAGAGGCACTGCTTGTTTCCTACAAACAAATTCAGCGTGAAAATGAAGCACTCAAAAGAGAATTGGCAAGTGCTTCGATGGATGATATCGTCTCTAAAATGCGTGAAGTCGGTGGTTACCAAGTCATTACCGCTAAATTTGAGGGAACGGATTTGGCAACCCTCAGAGACTTGGGCGATCGTCTGAAAGACAAATGGCCCAACGCAGTGGTTGTCCTTGCCAATGCGGGAGAAGGGAAAGTAGAGTTTCTCGCCATGGCATCGGAAGGTGCCGTGAAAGCAGGTGCGCACGCGGGGAATTTGCTGAAAACCGTTTCGAAAATTGCAGGCGGCGGTGGCGGCGGACGCCCAAATATGGCACAAGCCGGCGGTAAACTGCCTGAAAAAGTTGACGAAGCATTGCAAAAAGTGTATGATTTGCTCGCGTAAAAGGGTATAATGGCATCATAGGAAGGAGGCATTCGCGTGAAAAATACAATGAAATTCAGTGTTGAGGATTATCTGGAGCAAGGAGAGCAAAAGGACATACTGCTTTATGTTTACAGTGCTCTCGAAGAAAAAGGCTACAATCCGGTTAATCAACTGGTCGGTTATTTGATCACGGGTGACCCGACTTATATTACGACGCATAAAGATGCGCGCACAGTGATCAAGAAAATAGAACGCGACGAAATTTTGGAAGCGCTCTTAGCGCATTATATTGAATGTCAGAAAAAATAAATGCATAGGGCCCCCTTGCGGGGCCTTTTTACAAGAGGAGGGCGCATGCGCGTCATGGGACTGGATGTCGGCGACCGAACCATCGGTGTCGCCATCAGCGATCCTCTGCTTATTACGGCGCAGGGGAAAGAGACTTTATTTCGGGAGTCAATTAAGCAAGACATTGATACTCTGGTGAATTGGATTGTCGAATACGACGTCGAAAAAGTGGTCGTCGGATTGCCGCTCAATATGAACGGTACCTTGGGAGACCAAGGGGAGAAAACAAAAGCGTTTACTCAAAAATTGGAAAAGAAATTGAACTATTCTGATCGTGTGAAATCAAAAGTTGAAATCATCTATTGGGACGAACGGTTGACCACAAAAAGTGCTACAAGAGCACTGATTGAGTCGGATATGCGCCGCGAAAAGCGCAAAAAAGTGGTCGACACGGTTGCAGCGGTATTGATTCTTCAAAGTTATCTCGATCGGAACAGTGCGGTTCAAAAATAAAACATACAAAATACAAAATGATGAGGTGTAAAATGAAAAAAGAAAATTTGGAATGCGGTTGCGGCGAGTGCGGAAACGATAACGATCACGCGCACGATCATGAAACGTCAGGCTGCGGCTGCGGTGGTTGCGGACACGATCACGACCATGACCATGATCACGGTCATTCTCATGACCTGGATGTGGTAGAACTTTACGATGAAAACGGCAACCCGATTTCGTTTAATGTTATTGCCAATTTGGAAGTGGACGATAAAGAATACGCCATTCTTTCCAATTCCGAAGATGAAGACGAAGTGGTTATTTTCAAAATTACGGAAGACGTCGAAGGCTTTATTTTCGAAAGCCTGCAGGACGATGCGGAAATCGATGCAGTTATCGCGGCATACAACGAACTGATTGAATCCGAAGAGGATGACGATTATGAAGATGACGAGGATGAGGAATAAAAGGCATTCCGTCATCGCTTAAGACAACAATTAAAGAAGAAATCAAAACCGCCTTATTGAGAAAAATAATCAATAAACGCGGTTTTCAACAAAAACGCTGATGAATGTTCAGTGCAAATATGGTAGAATAAAAAAAACAGGAATTGAGGTGCTGGTATGATTCAATTTCAAGATGAGTATAAGAAAAAGCTGAGAGAGGCAGGTTAT
>JASUTA010000033.1 GCA_030445805.1 Clostridiales bacterium | reverse complement strand
GAAATTATCGCTTTCGGACCATTAGTCGAAGAGCTTCTTGAAAATGACATGATGATTATTTTCAATGAGAACGCACCGGCCGAACTCGCGGAAATTTCAGTGTTGCACACAATGGGCAATTTAAAGGCGCCGATTGAAAAAGGCGATGTGCTCACCATAGGAGAGCATGTGTACCGGGTAACCTGTGTCGGCGAAGAGGCAAACAAGACATTAGACGAACTGGGTCATTGTACATTGAAGTTTGACGGTGCCGATGAACCGGATTTGCCTGGAACCATCTGTTTAGGCGGAGCCGGAGTGCCGGAAGCGAAAATTGGCGACATCATAACCATACAAAAGATGCACCGCTCATGATGAACAAGTACGTATGGCCGCATTGAATTTGCGGCCATGCGGTATTTGATTTGCAGCAACGTTACAGTCCGTAACGATTTTTTTAGGCGCATCGTAAAATAAATTTCAAACTATGAAATAAATTTCATGATATGGAGGAAAACTTATGTTAGGTTTAAACACAAAGCTCAAACAATATGAAGCATCCGGTAAAAAAATTCGGGTCGCTTTAGTCGGCGCCGGACAAATGGGCAAAGGTATGGTCAGCCAAATGACTTTGATGCACGGTATGATGCCGTCAGTCGTCGTTGACATAGACCCTAAGAATGCCATTTCAGCGTATACGCTGGCCGGCATTAAAGAAGATGACATTGCGGTCGTCAGCACACTCAGTGAGATGAACGCGGCGATTGAAAAAGGCAAATATGTGGTTTCGGACAATTCGGAAATCGCTTGTAAAGCCAATTTGATCGATGCGGTTGTCGATGCGACCGGTGTACCGGATGTCGGTGCACGTATTGCCCTCGATTCCATTTTGAATCAAAAACACATTACGATGCTCAATGTAGAAACCGATGTAGTCATCGGACCGTTACTTAAACAACTGGCGGATAACGCAGGCGTTATCTACACCGGAACTGCGGGAGACGAACCGGGTGCAGTCAAAGAACTTTACGATTTTGCTGACGGCATGGGTTTTGACATTGTCGCCATCGGCAAGGGAAAAAACAATCCGGTCAACTTGGCTTCTACGCCGGAGAGCGTGTATGAGCAAGCAATGAAAGAAGGCGTCAGCCCTAAAATGCTCACGAGCTTTAAAGACGGTACAAAGACCATGGTCGAAATGACGGCAATGGCAAATGCAATGGGTTATATCCCAGATGTTCGCGGGGCACATGCACCGGTAGCGGGCGTCAAAGATTTACCGGGATTGTTCCGACTCAAAAAAGACGGCGGTATTTTGAATCAATATAAAATCGTCGATTACGTCAACGGAATCGCGCCGGGCGTCTTTATTATCGTAACCACCAACCTTGAACAAGTCCACCATGAAATGCAATACCTCAGCATGGGTCCTGGACCGAACTATGTTCTCTACAGACCTTATCACCTGACGAGCCTTGAAACACCGCTTACGGTAGCGCGTTCGGTTCTCTATCATGAGCCGACAATCGTGCCGATGGGCGGAAAACCGATTGCAGAAACGCTTGCCGTGGCTAAAAAAGACCTTAAAGCGGGCGAAAAACTCGACGGTATCGGCGGATACACGGTTTATGGAACCATTGACACTTATGAAAACGGGAAAGCGGCCAATGGTGTACCGCTCGGCTTAATCAACAAGAACGCCGTCATGACGAAAGATGTCAGCAAAGGGGAACTCATTACTTTCGACGCCGTAACACTGGATAAAGAGACGTTGATTTATAAACTGAGAAATCTTCAAGAAACACTGATCGGCTGAGATCGGGTGTCTCTGAAATAATAATTGTGTGACCGGGTACAGCTTTTACTGTGCCCGTTGCACATTTCTCTGATCGGAGGATACACCTGAATTCAGGCTGTGAGAATGGATTTAAAGGAGGCAGAAGATGTCCATTAAAAAGAGCGATTTTAAAGAAATGTATAAGCGCATGAATGAAGCGCGTGCTTTTGAAGAAAAAGTAAGCTACTTTTTTGCGCGCGGCATGATTCACGGAACGACGCATCTTTCCGTCGGGCAGGAAGCATCGGCAGTGGGAGCTTGCATGGCGTTGAAATCGGATGATCTCATCACTTCAACACACCGCGGGCATAGCCAGGTCATCGGAAAGGGCATCGATTTGAACAAAATGATGGCAGAGCTTTTGGGCAAGCAAACAGGCTATTGCAAAGGTAAAGGCGGTTCCATGCACATTGCGGATGTCGATGCGGGCAATCTCGGCGCCAACGGGGTTGTAGGCGGCGGACACGGCATTGCAGTCTGTGCGGCGATTACTCAAAAATTGAAGAAAACCGGAAAAATCGTACTCTGCTTTTTCGGTGACGGTGCCGCAAATGAAGGCAGTTTCCACGAGGCGCTCAACTTGGCATCCGTATGGAAATTACCGGTTATTTTTTACTGTGAAAACAACCTTTATGGGATGTCGACTCCTATTTCAAAGCACATGAACATAAAGGATATCTATAAACGCGCCGAAGCTTACGGCATTCCGGGATATGCCATCGATGGCAACAATGCGGTGGAAGTCTTCAATAAAGTAGAAGAAGTCGCGAAATACGTCAGAGAAGGCAATGGACCGGTACTCATCGAAAGCAAGACTTATCGCTGGTTGGGTCACTCAAAGAGCGATGCCAACGTGTATCGAACCAAAGAAGAAATTGAATCGTGGAAAGAAAAAGACCCGATTCTCGCACTCGAAAAGTATCTTGTCGGAGAAGGCCTTTTTACGGAAGCGGCTCTGAAAAAAGTGAAACAGCAGGCTTATGATGATATAGAGGCAGCCGTTCAATATGCAAATGAGAGTCCGAATCCACCGATCGAAAGTCTTCTGGAAGACGTGTACGCATAGGAGGTTGAATCATGAAAGAAATGACATATGCAGAAGCCATTCGGGCAGCCATGAGCGAGGAAATGCGCAGAGACCCGGATGTAATTTTTATGGGTGAAGACATCGGGCTTTACGGTGGCGCATTCGGCGTTTCCGTTGGGATGTTTGAAGAATTCGGTCCGGATCGCGTCCGCGACACGCCGATTTCCGAAGCGGTTATCGCAGGAGCGGCAGCAGGAGCGGCGGTCACCGGCATGCGTCCTATTGCAGAGCTGATGTTTATGGATTTCAGCACCATTGCAATGGATTCACTTGTCAATCAAGCGGCAAAAATGCGCTATATGTTCGGCGGAAAGGCAAAAGTACCTATGGTACTCAGATGTCCGGCGGGTTCAGGTACCGGTGCTGCGGCACAACATTCCCAAAGCCTTGAAGCGTGGTTCTGTCATGTGCCGGGACTGAAAGTTGTCACGCCGTCCACACCGGCAGATGCAAAAGGGTTGCTCAAAGCGGCCATCCGTGACGACAATCCGGTGGTATTTGTAGAACAAAAACTCCTTTACAGACAAAAGGGCATGGTTCCGGAAGAAGACGATTTCATTTTGGAAATCGGGAAAGCGGATATTAAACGCGAGGGAAGCGACGTCACCGTGGTCGTCTACGGGCGTATGCTCCAGCGCGCTCTTGAAGCCGCAGAGATCGTCGCTAAAGAAGGGATCGATGTTGAAGTCGTCGACCCGATGACACTGGTGCCGCTGGATAAGGAGACCATTATTAACTCCGTTAAAAAGACTGGACGCGCCATTGTGGTCAATGAAGCGGTAAAGACAGGCGGCTATGCGGGAGAAATTGCAGCGGTTATCGCAGAGAGCGATGCATTTGACTATCTCGATGCACCGGTGCTCAGATTGGCCGGAAAAGATGTGCCGATCCCTTACAACCCGGATCTTGAAAAAGCCGTCGTTCCGAGTGTCAATGAAATTGCAGACGCCATTCGCACAGTAATGAATCGATAAGGAGGTCACCATGGCAACAGAAGTCATTATGCCGAAAGCAGGAATGGCAATGGAAGAGGGGACCGTCGTTAAATGGCTGAAAAAAGAAGGCGAGACCGTTGAAAAAGGCGAGCCCCTTCTCGAAATTATTACAGATAAGGTCAATATGGAAATTGAAGCGGAAATTTCCGGGACATTGCTTAAAATTTTGGCGGATGAAGGTGAAGTGCTTCCGGTTATGACCGTTATCGGATATATCGGTGCACCGGGAGAGGCATTGCCGGAAGAAAAAAATGCTCCGTCGACTGCATCCGAAACCGTGGTGCAATCAAATCCGGAAGCAAAGGCACCTGTGTCCGGGGCAGATTTAGCCGCGGATGAAGCGACGACCGGTTTCGAAGGTGGGCTGCGCGCAACGCCGGCATCCAGAAAACTGGCGCGTGAAGCGGGAATTGCACTCAGTCGCGTTGCGGGAACAGGTCCGAAAGGCCGCATTCAAAAATCCGATGTGGAAGCTTATCTCGCAGATGAAGGCAGTGCTGAAAGTACCCATGTCTCTGCGCTGGCTAAACGCATTTCCGATGCAGAAGGCATTGATTTGTCACAGGTTAAGGGAACGGGTCACGCCGGTAAGGTCATGAGCAGAGATGTGATGAATATCCTCGACGGAACGCTTTCCCGACAAGCGGAAGCTTCGGATACGGTTGCGGCAAACGATTCTTATGTGGAACCGCTTTCAAGTGTCAGAAAAGTCATTGCAAAACGCATGACGGAAAGCTTCTTCACGGCGCCGACTTTTACGCTGAATATCGATGTGGATATGACCGAAGCGGCGGCTCTGAGAGAACGCGTAAAACCGCGTATTTTGGCGGCAACGGGTTACAAAGTCACTTACACGGATATTATTGTTCTCATGACGGCGCAGGCGCTTAAAAAATTCCCGGCTGTCAATGCGTCACTCGTGGAAGGCGGCATCGAGTATCATAATCGCGTTCACGTGGGCATCGCCGTCGGAAAACCTGAAGGATTGGTTGTACCGGTCCTGAAAAATGCAGATCAAATGAAACTCGAATCCATTGTATCGGCCTCAAAGGAACTCATCGAAAAGGCCAACAAAAATAAATTGAAACCGGATGATATGAGCGGCAGTACGTTTACGGTGAGCAATCTCGGTATGTACGGCATTTCGCATTTTAATCCGATCATCAATCAACCGAACAGTGCAATCCTGGGTGTCAGCGCGATTATTGATAAGGTCGTTGCCGTCAACGGAGAGCCTTGTGTTCGACCGATGATGACGCTGAGCCTGACGATCGACCACCGCGTTGTAGACGGTGCGCCGGGTGCGGCCTTTATGCAATATCTGAAACAATTGTTGGAAGATCCGTACGGATTACTTTAAGGAGGAAGCCATGGCAACTGAAGTCATTATGCCTAAAGCCGGCATGGCAATGGAATACGGAACCGTTGTCAAATGGCTTAAGAAAGAAGGAGATCCGGTTCAAAAAGGAGAACCGATTATCGAAATTTTGACGGACAAAGTCAATATGGAAATTGAAGCTGAAGTATCGGGAACGCTTTTGAAAATTCTCGCGCATGAAGGGGACGAATTACCGGTTATGACCGTTATCGGTTATATCGGCGAGGCCGGCGAAGCGATTTCAATCGCGGCAGACGCGAAGGCGCCTGCCACCGCCGCCGATCACCCGGAAGCGGCGAAAAAATCGGGCGCAGAAACGGCACCGGGCGTGAAAACGGCATCTAGCATGAAAACGGCACCGGGCGATGCCCCGATGTATGACGTCATTGTGATCGGCGGCGGGCCGGCCGGGTATGTATCGGCGATACGTGCCGCACAGCTCGGCGGCAAAGTTGCACTGATCGAACGGGACGAAATCGGCGGGACATGTTTAAACAGAGGTTGCATTCCGACGAAAACGTATCTTAAAAACGCCGAGATCGTTGAACAAATTCATTTTGCGGCACAGCGTGGGATACACATCGCCGACAGTACCCTCTCTTTCGATATGGAGAAAATCGTCAAAGATAAAAATGAGATTGTACGCACGCTTACAGGCGGCGTAAAGGGTCTGCTCAAAAGCTACGGCGTAAAAGTATACAGCGGCGAAGGCAAATTGCATTCGGCAACAGAAGTCGCCATAAACGGAAAAACAGACGGAAATATACGGGTCAAAGCCGATAAAATCATTTTGGCAGGGGGTTCGGATGTGGCACGCATTCCGATTCCGGGTGCAGACCTCGAGCGCGTTTTGGACAGTACGCGTATTCTCGACCTCAAGACCATTCCAAAAAAATTGGTGATCGTAGGCGGCGGCGTCATCGGCGTAGAAATTGCCATGGTTTTCCGCGCTTACGGAACGGAAGTCACCATTGTGGAAATGTTGCCGCATGTGATTTCAATGATGGATGAGACTGTGTATACCGCCGTAGAAAAGCATCTTAAAAAACAGGGTGTCAAGTTGCTGACAGGAACGGGCGTCGAAGCTTTTGAAGCAAACGGCGACGGATTAAAGATCAAAATAAAAGGCGGTGCCCCGCTTGAAGCGGATTATGCGCTTATGGCCATAGGGCGATCCCCTGATTTGAGCGGTCTCGGAGAAATCGGCATTCAGACGGAAAAAAATCGCGTAAAAGTAGATGGGCACATGGAGACCTCGGTGAAAGGCATTTATGCCCCGGGGGATATCAATGGGCTCAGTATGCTTGCACACAGCGCTTTCAGAATGGGTGAAGTTGCGGCTGAAAATGCAATGGGACACACAGCCGAAATGGATTTTGCATCAATTCCGAGTTGTATTTACACACATCCCGAAATCGGGGCTGTCGGTTTGAATGAAGCAGAAGCGAGAAAGAAACACGATGTGTCGGTGGGGATGTTCTATTTTGCCGCCAACGGCAGAGCACTTGCCGCAGGTGAAACCACAGGATTCGTCAAAGTGATTGTCGAGAAAAAGTACGGTCAGATCCTCGGCGTTCACATCTTCGGACCTGCGGCATCTGAAATGATCAATGAAGCAGCGGCACTCATGGCCGGTGAAATCACCGCTTATGAAGTGGCGGAAACCGTTCATGCTCACCCGAGTTATTCGGAAGCTTTTATGGAAGCGTGTGCGGATGCACTTGGCAGATCTGTTCATCTGCCTAAAAAATAAATTTGAAAATGATTGACCAAACGGCCCCGTGCCGCCCGGAAAGGAGTCCTTTTATGAAAGTGATACTCAATGAAAAGACGAACCCCTATTACAATCTCGCTTTTGAAGAGTATGTTATGACCCATCTTGAACCCGGAGAAAAATGCGTGATTCTCTGGCAAAACGAACCGACGATTGTCGTCGGGAAACATCAAAATACGGTCGAAGAGATCAATGAGCAGTTTGTAAAAGAAAAGGGCATAAACGTCGTCAGACGCATGTCGGGCGGGGGCGCGGTTTACCATGACGGCGGCAATCTCAATTATACGGTTATTCATCACCAAGGAGATCGCGAACAAGCACCGTTTGACTTTGCTTCTTTTACGCGCCCGGTTGTGGATTTGCTGAAGCGCCTCGGTGTACCCGCTGCGTTTAACAGCCGGAATGACCTTGACATTGAAGGAAAAAAATTCTCGGGAAATGCACAGTACGTCAAGGGACCGATCATTTTGCATCACGGTACTTTGCTCTTTGATTCGGAACTGGAAGTGATGGTACGTGCATTGAATGTATCCGACGATAAAATCATCTCCAAGGGCATTAAATCGGTTCGGTCGCGTGTCACCAATATTTCAGAGCATTTACCGGTTCCGATGACGATGGCTGAATTCAAACATCAGCTCGCGAAAGCCTTATCCGAAGGAGAGGCAGAAACGGCGTTTGAGCATACAGAGGCCCTAGAAGCGGAAGTGTGCAAACTGCGGGATTCAAAGTATGCCACATGGGATTGGAATTACGGAACGTCGCCTGATTTTAATGTTCAGAAGCGTCGAAAATTTGATTTTGGATTGGTGGATGTTCGCCTTGCGGTTGAAAGCGGCGTGATTCGTCAGTGTAAGATCTATGGCGATTTTTTCGGAAAAAGTCAAATTGAAGCACTGGAAGCGCAACTTACGGACATTCCGTATGACGGCCCGGCAGTGGATGAAGCGCTCTCACACTTAAACGTAGGCGATTATGTCGCCGGAGCAGACCGTGCTTTGTTGAGTGCGCTCATTGTTTAAACCGATTTGGCGCAAAACTTTCTCATGTCAAATGCATAAAATTCATGTATAATAAACATGACAGATTTTTGCACCGCTGAGGCGTGCGGTTGCAACAGAACAGGAGGTGCATAGGAATGAGCGTTACAAAGATGACCAGTGAACTTTATTGCGTCAATTGTGAAAAAAACACGATTCATGAAGTGCTTTATGTGGGTGACCACATAGAGAGAATCACTTGTCTCGAATGTGAAACGTATCTCGAAATAGACGAAAATGTCGTCCTTTCAAACTATGCACTGGACCTCTGGAAACGCGTGCGGACCAAACCGGAACGCATGACCTCCGAATTTAAAGAAGATCTTTCGACGTTTCTCTGTTCCATGCCGATGCGCGTGGTGACAAAACCTTATCGAATGGTGAAGGAATTTAAAGAAATAAAAGACATTACAAAGCATTCACGCGAAGTATAAAAAGATAAAAATAGAAAAAAATAGAAAAACCGCAGAAATTTCCGCGGTTTTTTTTATGGTTTAATCCGATTCAGTTCAGCCACAAGAGTAATAAAAAAAGCATCATCATAACAAAGAGTGACAGAATGGCTTTGTTTAGAGCTTTTTCTGCGGCATCGGGGCTGTTTTTGTTTTTTCTGAACTGCATATAATCCGTTGCCAAAAAGAGGAATGGTGCAAAAACCCCCAAAATATAGATATAAGTGTTGAAATTAAACGGTTCTTCACCGGAAAGAAGAGCCGAAGTGGCATTCGAATGAATCATAAAAATCAGAACCAGCCCCCATAAAAAAGAAGCGATGCTCTGATAAAGGTTGAGTTTTTTGGGATTGATCCAATTGATTGCTAAAAAAGTCAGGGTCGTCAAAGTGAGATAAAGGATGTATAGAAACATAGCTGCCTCCTGATGGTATTCTTGATTCATTACTACCATATTTTCCAATTAGATTCAAGCTTTCGGAGTAAAATGACATCGGCTGTTAATAAACCTCACAGCGGACTAAAATTGATCATGGGCTAAAATCGATCATGGGCTAAATCGATCATGGACTAAAACCTAAGGCTGAGCGGTGGAATTTTTTAATTATTTTGTTGCGTGCGCAACAAAAACGGGTATAATAAAATCATATTTGCCACAAAAGTGTGGATTAAGAAGGTGATCTTATTTATTTTGGGGAATTAATTTACGTTTTGTCCAACGAGATTGAAAAGAATCTGGATGCCTTGTTGAAAGAAAAGGGCATGCGATTCGGTCAAGTGCAGACCTTGCTCCACATCTACGAGATGACGGGAGACGGTGTTGTGTTTCAGGATGTGCTGACTGATAAAATGTCCATTGACAAGAGCAATGTCAGCAGAAATTTGGCTAAACTGGAGTCAATGGGGTATATTACCATCACATCGTCCGAAGAGAACAATCGAAAGAAGGAAATCGAAATGACGGCATTTGCCCACTCACAGATGAAGGATTATTTTGACATACTCGTGCGCGTAACCGATCAAATGATGAGCGGGTTGCCGCAAACGTGGATTGAGACGACAGAGGCCTGCCTGACGCAGGTTATGAAAAATTTGAGTGTAAAATCATGAGGAATTGAAGAGGTGACCATAAATGTTAGAGAAATTAAAAGAGAAGCGTATTTGGCTGATCGGTGTGATCGTTGTCGCCGTTATTGCGGCGGCAGTGGGATTGATGATGCGAACGCCGTCTGTTGAAGCCATACGCGTTCAGCCCGGGACTTATGAAGAAGTGATCGCCGGAGTCGGATATGTGGCATATGACCAAAAGATAACGCTTAAGGCGGAAGTCGGGGGGCGCGTAGAATCAGTATTGGGAGATGAAGGCGATGTGCTCGGCAAAGGAGATACAGTCGTTCAATTTGACGACGAAAAGGCACAGCTCAATTTGAGTAGCGCACAGACGAATTTATCGCTTGCGCAGGCGCGTTATGCAGATTTTCAGACCAGTTATCAGTCCAGCCTTTCGAATTATGCCAATCAGGTCGGAGCGAAACAGAAGTCCCTTGAAAGTGAGCAGACGCGTTATGCGGCGTTGCTCGATCAAATCGCCGATACGCAAATTTTGGTAGACGGCGGTGTTGTTGCACAGTCGGAACTCGATGATTTACTGACGCAAAAAACGGCCGAAGAGGCGACCATTGCCGCGATGGAAAAAGAAATTGCCGCAGTGAGCAGACCCGAACAGACTGTTGCGGAGCTCAATGCATCGATTGATGCGGCGTCGGTTCAGGTCGATCAAGCGCAGGTGACACTTTCGGATTATCAAGTGGACATGCCCTTTGACGGCGTTATTCTCGAACGATTTGCAGATCCCGGGGACTATGTATCAGCCGGACAAGATTTGCTGACAGTGGGCAGTTCCGGGAAAAAACACATCGAAGTGGCACTGGATGAGAGTTATCTTTCGCGATTGAGTGTCGGTCAGGCCGTAACTCTGATCCCGAGTGCTTATGAAGGGGAAAGTCGTGCGGGTAAAATTGTAAAGATCGCTCCGATTGTCGACGCGGATACAGGCACCGTTAAAGTCACGGTTTCCATTGAAGAGGATGAAGCACTTTTTCTTGAAAATATGTCGGTTCGCGTGGAGATTGACGCCGTGACGCGAGCGGATGTTCTGGTGATTCCCAATGCCTACCTCCTCCCGCAAACGGGCGGAACATATGTTGTTTATAAAGTCTCGGATGACGGAACGATTCAGTCTGGGCCCGTTGAAGTCTTTTCGGGAGAAACCGCAAACGTTTGGGTGGAAAGCGGTATCGCAGAGGGAGACCTTTTGGTATTGCCTTCGGATGCCTCACCGGGGGAGACTGTGCGCGTTCAGGTGAAAGGTGATGAGGGCCTATGAATTTTGAACTGAAAGTGGCGCTCCGATTTCTAAAGGACGGCAGGGGACAAACCGTATTTATTTTGCTCGGGATTGCTGTGGGCGTTGCGGTTCAGGTCTTTATCAATACGCTGATCGCCGGACTGCAAATTGATCTTGTCAATCAGACGGTGGGTAAGAGCCCGCATGTGTGGATGGTGGGGCAATCATCCTATGAAGCGGCACTGGCGGCCAACGAAGACGCCAACTATTTCAGAGGCAATTTCGAAGCGCTGACGTCACCTCTGAAAAACTGGGAAAACATTGAGACGATTCTCGGTTCGCGTACGGACTTAACGGCGATTGTTCCGGTGGCGGAAGGCAGTGCGTTCTTGATTCGTACGGAAGAAACGGTTCCGGTCGTGATAAAAGGAATGGACATTGCGGATGCGGACGGTATTTACGGCATTTCGGAAAGCATCGTCAGCGGAACGGCATCTCCCGGAGGCGATCAGATTCTCATAGGGAGCGGAATCGCTTCGGATTACAATTTAGAAATCGGCGACATTGTCACGCTGACGATTCCGGGTATACGCAATCAAAATTACACCATCGGAGGAATCTTTTCGCTGGGAAGCGTAACCGATGATACTTGGGTGGTCATGCGACTCAGTCAGGCGCAGAAATTTCTCGGGCTTGGTAGCGATGTTTCCAAAATCGAGATGCAGGTTGCGGATGTCTATTCGGCAGAGACGATCGGCGGTGAATTGCAGGCGCGTTTCTCCGGGGCATCGGTCAATAACTGGATTGAAAACAACACGTCACTCCTTGCGGCACTCAATAGCCAAAGTATGTCCTCACTGATTATTCAAATTTTTGTTCTGTTTTCGATAACACTTGGTATTGCAAGTGTGTTGGCGGTTTCCGTCGTGCAAAAGTCAAAGCAAATCGGCATTTTGAAAGCCATGGGGACAAAGGATCGACAAGTCAGTCGAATTTTCCTGTTCCAAGGGGCGATGATGGGTGTGCTCGGCGCGCTCGCAGGCGGCGGAATGGGGGTCGGAATGGTGCGAATGTTCCTCTGGGGGACGTCTTTGGAAACGGGAACACCGCTTTTCCCGTTGACAATTGAATGGGTGCGCATTGTTGTTATCCTGTCGATTGTTGTGGCCTCAAGCACGCTTGCGGCTGTGATTCCGGCACGACGTTCTCTCAAACTCAACCCGGTGGAGGTGATTCGGAATGGCTGAAAAGACAAATTGCAAATACGTGCTCAAAGCAGAAGGTCTTGTGAAAGTCTACGGGACAACCGTCAAAACAGAAGTGCTCCACGGACTGAATTTTTCGGTGAAATCCGGAGAATTTACCTCGATTATCGGCTATTCCGGTTCGGGAAAGTCGACGTTGCTGAACATTCTCGGCGCGCTCGATGTGCCGACCGAAGGGCGCATTCTCTTTTGCGGAGAAGATTACGGGAAAATGAAGCCGGATGAATTGGCGGATTTCAGAAATAAGAATCTCGGATTTATTTTTCAATTTCATCATTTGTTGCCCGAGTTTACGGCCATAGAAAATGTATTGATCCCCACATGGATTTCGGGAGTCTCCGGACATCAGCGGGAAAAAATGAATCGGCGCGCCGAAGAACTGCTCGAAATGGTTGGGCTAAAAGCCTTCATTCACAATAAATCCACCGATTTAAGCGGTGGACAGCAGCAACGCGTTGCCATTGCACGTGCTCTAATCAATGACCCGACCATTCTTTTGGGAGATGAGCCGACGGGCAATCTGGATACGGAGACAACCGATCAAATTTACGATCTTTTCAGAAAGATCAACCAGACTTATGGGACGACGCTTATTATGGTGACGCACAACGATCAAATCGCAAAGCGTTCCGATCGGATTATCGAACTGATCGACGGACGCATTCATTCGGATCGGGAGAAAGCGGAAGAAACGAGAGCGGATGTGGGTTGACACCCGGGAAAAAAGGTGTAAAATCATAGATAATATATTTCGTTTGACCACGGATTTTTATGCATTCGATTGCCGTGACTTTTATAAAAATTGAACAGACCTGTAATCCGGCAGGCACCTTAGGGAGCCTGCTTTTTTATTGAAATCGGATGCCAAACAGTAAGGGCGCAAGAAGCGCAGGAGGAAATGGATTTATGCAACCGCTCAGTATCAGAACCGCCAGTTTTACAGATTCCGTTATTCGCCGCATGACTCGGGTTTCAAGCAAGTACGGTGCAATTAATCTGTCACAGGGATTTCCTGATTTTGACCCGCCGAAGGCGATTTTGGATCGATTGTCCGAAGTGGCGCATGAAGGGCCGCACCAATATGCGACGACTTGGGGCGCGCAAAATTTCAGGGAGGCGCTCAGTCGTAAACAAGCGCGTTACATGGGGATTACATTTGATCCGGATACCGAGATGGTCGTCACTTGCGGCGGAACGGAAGCCATGATGGCGGCGATGATGGCGGTGACCAATCCGGGCGATAAAGTCATTGTCTTTTCTCCGTTTTATGAAAATTACGGGGCGGACAGTATCTTGTCCGGTGCTGAACCAATTTATGTGCCACTGGTGCCGCCGACTTTTGATTTTGACCCGGATGTGCTTGAAGATGCTTTTAAACAGGGGGTTAAGGCGCTGGTGCTCTGTAATCCGTCTAACCCTACCGGCAAGGTGTTCACTGAAGAAGAACTTTCCGTTATCGCTGATCTGGCCATTCGCTACGATGCCTATGTCATTACGGATGAAGTCTATGAGCACATCATTTACACACCGCATCGGCACACCTATATGGCGGCGCTTCCGGGCATGCGTGAGCGAACGGTTTCCTGCAGCTCGCTTTCAAAAACGTATTCGATTACCGGATGGCGACTCGGGTATGTTCTCGGACCCGAAGCCATTATTGAACGCGTCAAAAAAGTACATGATTTTCTTACGGTGGGCGCCGCGGCACCGCTCATGGAGGCCGCAGTCGTAGGACTGAATTTTTCGGATCGCTATTACGACGAACTTGCCGCTCATTATGCGCACATGAAATCCGTCTTTGTCGGCGGATTGGAGGACTTGGGGCTCAAGTTTTCAGATCCTCAAGGGGCGTATTATGTGATGGTGGACATCAGTGAATACCCTCGGAAGAACGATGTGGAATTCTGTGAACGGTTGGCTGAAAAAGTGGGTGTGGGCGCGGTTCCGGGCTCCAGCTTTTTTGCGGAGGATGTCGATCATCTGATCCGTTTTCACTTTGCCAAAAAAGATGAAACGCTGCTCGGGGCCTTGGATCGACTGGCCGACATGCAGCGTAAGATGAAATAGAGGATATTGGTATAGAACAGTTACCGTTCTAAATAGGATTCAAAACCGTAAAGGGCGGCGCCGACAGCAATGGAATTGTGAGCAAAGGTGCCGCCTTTGTCAAATATAAACCCTTCCGTAAAAGCATTTTGGACTTGAGTCAACGCGGATTCCATGACGCGATTGTAAAATAGTGTGGAATGTTCTACGAGCGGACCGCTTAGAATGATGTAATCAAGGCCGAGGGTACGGATATTGTTGGCGATGCCGATGCCGAGTATTTCTGCGGCGTGGTCAAGCAGAGATAAAGCAATGGGGTTACCGCTGTGCGCGCGCTCCAGAAAAGTTCTGTAATCAAGCGTTTCCCCGGTTTTTTCCGTGTAGGCATCGAGTAAGGCGTGCAGACTGCTGTAAGCTTCCACACACCCTCTGCGTCCACATGTGCAAAGGAAGCCGCTTGAGTCAACTGTCATATGCGCCAAAGTGTCCTCACGTGCATGAGGCGTTTTTAAAGGTTGATCGTCTATTCGATAACTGCTTCGAATCCCGATTCCGCTGCTGATATAGGCAATTCGCGTATAGTTTCGCGCTTCCCCGAATGCGGATTCGGCTAAAAGCGCCAGCCCGGCACCGCTTTCAATGCTGACCGGAAGTCCGGTGCGCGTATGGATGACGTCACGGATGTCAAAATCAAATGTCATACCGACGGGAAGGGGTTCCAAATGAAGAATTTGACCGGTTTTTGTATCAATAGGGCCGATCATGCCGATGCCGACGGTCAAAAACGTTCGTCCGGCGTGTTTTTTCTCAAAATCGATAATCTTTTGGCAGATCCTTTCAATGACTGCCTCTTGTGACGTTTCCGCAGTGACGGGAAACGTATGCCGGTCGATGATATCCATGCCGAGGGAAAGTACCAGAATGTTGACGGAGGTTCTTGAGATGTCGACGCCGATGACAGCGCGTGCATCGCGATTAATCTCCAAAAGAGAAGAAGGGCGACCGACATTGCCACCCGCCGTTCCGGAACGGACAATCCAGTGTTCATCCGTCAAAGGCTTTAAAAATCGATTGAGTGTGGTCAATTTTAAAGCAGTGACTTCAATGAGGTCGTTTTTTGTGAGCGGCCCATTGCGTTGAATGAGAAGCAATAAGTTTTTTGAAAGTTCGGGAAGTCCCATCACATACCTCGGCGTGTAAAAAATCAGCTCTATAAATGAATCAAACGACGATTGCAGAATTGTAACGATAAGAATCGTAAATCGGGCAATGGATCATAAATCGGAAAATATCTCATTTAATCATAATGGAAAAGAGTGAAATTTTCAATAGTAGAAAGATTGAATTTTTATAATTTCACCCAATTTGGGCAAAATAGATTCCGCTGATATTGACTGAAAAATACACGAGTGATATACTTATTTTAAGAATTATAACCAAAATGGTCAAAAAGGAGAATGCTTTGCATATCTATTTTGAATTGTTTTCATCATTTTTTAAAATCGGAATGTTCACCTTCGGCGGCGGATTTGCTATGTTGCCGTTGATTGAAAAGGAAATGGTCGTTCGAAAAAAGTGGATCGGCAGAGATGAAATTATGGATTTGTTTGCCGCCGCTCAGGCGATTCCTGGGGCGATTGCCATCAATGTTGCATCGTTTATCGGTTATAAAATTGCAGGGAAAAAAGGGTCTTTTATGGCAACGCTCGGTGTCATATTACCGTCTTTCATGATTATAATCGCTGTGGCCGCTTTGTTTATGCAAATTGCGGATGCTTGGCAGGTTGCTGCCGTATTTAACGGCATTAACGGCGGCGTTGTGGCTATGATTTTGATTTCGGGTTTTCGAATGGCAAGAAGCGGTATTGTGGATCGTATTACGGCGACACTTTTTACTGTGACACTGATTGCAGTTATATTTTTGGGTGTGAGCCCGATTTATTTGATTCTCCTCGGTGCGGCAGTCGGACTTTTGAGGTATGCGATTGAAAAGAAGCATTCAAAGGAAGCAGGTGATGGGGAATGATTTTGGTTCAATTATTTGCTTCGTTTTTCAAAATCGGATTGTTCAGTTTCGGCGGTGGCTATGCGATGATTTCTTTGATTGCAGATGAAATCTTTAAGTATCAATGGCTTTCTCAGTCTGAGTTCGTACGCATTATCGGAATTGCGGGAATGACCCCGGGACCGATTGCGATTAATTCCGCAACGTTTGTCGGATATAAGATGGCGGGATTTGCAGGGGCTTTTTTTGCGACGCTGGGTGTCTCCATGCCTTCGTTTTTTTTGGTGCTGGCCCTTGCCGGTACTTTATTCCGACATGCTGACCATCCGCTGCTCATACAGATTCTCAAAGGGATGAAGCCGGTCGTGGCAGGACTGATTTTTGCGGCTGCGGTGACTGTCGGAAAATCGACTTTGGCGGAATTCAATGTTAACGGCGGACTGCATTTGAACTGGCCGACGATTGCGATTGCGGTCATCGTCCTCACCCTTTCTCTGCGTACAAAAGTACATCCTATTTTATTGATTGTTTTTTCCGGGATTCTCGGATTCGCCGCCCATTTTTTGACGGGGATTTCAATCGGTTAAAGCGTTATCATTTGTCGCCTTCCGCTTGCAGGTGTTTTAAAATTTCGTTAAAATAGAGTTGTATAGAGGAGAGCGTTATGCCCGCACTGTCAATACTGATTAAGCCGGTTTCCGGTCTTTGCAATTTGGAGTGTTCCTATTGCTTTTATAAAGATGTAACAGCGCATCGTGAAGTGGCTGATTACGGGCGCATGAAGATTGAGACGATGTTTGAACTGATCGACCGAGCGTTTGAATATGCGGACGCCTCGGTTTCTTTTGCTTTTCAGGGTGGGGAACCACTGCTTGCAGGGCTTGCGTTTTATCAAATGTTTGTCGATCGCGTTCGAAAAATGAATAAAAATCAGATACCGGTGCAATTTGCGATTCAAACCAATGGGATGAGAATCAATACGGAATGGGTGACTTTTTTTTCGGAAAATCGCTTTCTCGTCGGTCTTTCAATTGACGGCACTCGTACAATACATAATATGTGGCGGAAAACCGGTTTGGGGCAGGGTTCTTATACAGAAGCGATTGATGCGTTTGAGCAGTTGACGGCTCAAAAAGTTGAGACCAATATCCTGTGTGTTGTGACGGAACAGCTCGGGAGAGAACCGGAATCCGTTTATAGGCATCTGAGAGAGATCGGAGCCGATTTTATGCAGTTTATCCCGTGCTTAAATCCTTTGGATGCCACAGCGGGTGCTTATGCTTTGAGTGCGGAGACTTACGGCGCGTTCTTATGCAAGATTTTTGATTTGTGGTACTTTGATATCACACACGGGCCGTGGGTCAGTATTCGATATTTCGATAATTTGCTTCAGATATTGCTTGGCTATCCACCGGAAAGTTGTGATATGGCGGGGCGATGCTCAATTAATGCCGTTGTTGAATCAGACGGGAGTGTTTACCCCTGTGATTTTTACGTTTTGGATGAATGGCGCATGGGCAGTGTCGCAAAAGACGGATTCAAGTCCCTTGCAGAAACGGAGCAAGCCGTTCGTTTTATAGGGCGCTCAATACATAAAAGTGAAGGTTGTAAGCGGTGTCTTTACGAGAAACTTTGCCGGACGGGGTGTACCAGGCACAAAGAACCATTTGATGGGGGTATGCCGTCTGCGAATCGTTTTTGCGAGGCATACCGGTTGTTTTTCGGATACGCTTTACCGCGATTGGCTTCGGTTGCACGTCAAATTCAAGCCATTAATGCATCAAGACAGTCAATGGATTCTATCTATTCGGGAGAAGAAAGGGCATCGGATGAATAAGAAAGTCTATGAGATTCGTGCATTTGTATCGGAATCCGGAGGGGGCAATCCCGCAGGTGTTGTACCGGATGCGGAAGGACTTACGGACGAAGCCATGCAGGCGATTGCCAAACGCGTCGGGTTTAGTGAAACGGCTTTCGTGTTGCCTTCGACTCGTGCAGACTTTAAAGTGCGTTTTTTTACACCGACCGAGGAAGTGGCTCTTTGCGGCCATGCGACCATAGGGACGTTTTCCGCTATGGCGCAATTGAAAAAAATTCTCCCCGGATCATACACTCAGGAGACGCAAGCCGGTGTTCTCGAGACTCGGGTATATGATGACGGGACGGTCTTAATGGACCAAGTCAGGCCGATTTACGGTGAGCCGATCGACGGCGCTACCGAAATGCGCGTGGCTGCGTCGCTTTCATTGGCATCGCCTTGTAAAATAGGGCCTTATAAAATGGAAATCGTATCAACGGGACTGCGTGATTTAATGGTTCCTGTCGAATCACTTGAAGAGATAGTCCCAAATGCAGAGGCTATTTCAATGCTGTCTGACGCGCTGGATGTTACGGGCTATCACGTTTTTGAGGTCCCAGAGACCTTGCAAGCGGTTCAATCGCATCCGGAATTTTGGACGGTTCCCGATGTATTTTGCAGAAACTTCGCACCGCTCTACGGCATTCCGGAAGAGTCTGCAACCGGGACATCCAATGGGGCGCTGGCGTGCTATTTGTACCAAAATGGATTAAAGGACGATGTAAAAACAGGTACTGTCAGAATGACTTTCAGGCAGGGCCTTCAGATGGGGTCACCGTCAAAGATAGAGGCCGAGCTGGTCGTTTCGGAGGGGGAGATTCTTTCTGTAAAAGTCGGCGGGAAAACGGATATTCCGAAGTTGAGTGGTGTCTATGCTCATGACTAAAAAACAGTTTACGGTCTTCCTGATCCTCATTGCGTTGATTTTGGCAGGAAGTTTTGGATATCAGGTGTGGCGCACGCCGGAAGGGCTTGACGGGCCTTATGCGGTGGAGCGCGTTGTAGACGGTGATACAATCGTGGTGAGGATGGGGGCGGACGCTGTCAAAGTGCGTATGATCGGAATCGATACGCCTGAAAGTGTTCACAGTGACCCGGAGAAAAATACACCCGAAGGCGAAGCGGCTTCCGAATACGTCAAGGCAATGCTCACAGATGAAAAAGTTTATCTCGCTTACGACGTGGGCATTCAGGATCGCTATGGACGGACGCTGGCTTATGTGTATCTTGCCGACGGGAAGACCATGGTCAATCTGGTGCTGATACAAGAGGGCTATGCGTTGACTATGACGATTCCTCCGAATACGCAATATGCGGATATTTTTTATGCGGCTTTGCTACAGGCGCGGGCAGACCATAAAGGGTTTTGGGAGACAGGATTCTTTAGTTTAGAAGAATAGGTTGGATCGGGAAAATCCGCTGAATTCGGAAGGAAGATCCATTTTAAAGATCAAAATTGAAAAAGAGTTGAAATAAGAAATTATCGTGTTGAAATTGTGTATTGCAGACGGGTGTAGTACAATTAAAGATATAGTTTTTAATATTGGAGTGCAGTTAACGTGAATCATAAAAAGATAGAAGTTAATCCGAAAGGGGACTATCGACTGGTCGTCATCAGCGATGTACACGGCCACCGAGAAATCTTCGAACGACTGCTTA
>JASUTA010000032.1 GCA_030445805.1 Clostridiales bacterium | reverse complement strand
CAGACCGATATTCTCTCATTAAATTCAGCCATTGAAGCCGCCAGAGCCGGAGAAGCAGGCAGGGGATTTTCAGTTGTCGCAAAAGAAATCAAGACACTCGCGGACCGCAGCAAGCAATCCAACAGCAAAAGCGCCGGTTTGATTGCAAACATTCGCACCAAAATGAATGAGGTCATTGCCGTACGAACGGCGGATATCGCCTTTGACGTGATTGACAAGATCGATCGAAACCTCTTTGAACGGAACTGTGATGTTCAGGCGTGGGCGACGTTTGACAAGGTCATTGCTCTGGCGGAAAACAGCGATGATGCGGAGCGGTGCGGGGAAACGCGGGCACTGCTGAAAAACATAGTCGAGATTTATGAAGTTTACTACGATGTCTTTGTAACGGATTTGAACGGGAAAGTAGTGGCATCCGGTGTCCTCGACGATATTATCGGTGCGGATATGTCCGGTGAAGACTGGTTCAAAGAAACGCTGGCTAAACAGGACGTCGTCGTCCAAGACATGCATTATTCCGACTTGATCGGCGGGTACACAGTCGGATACAATTGCCCGATTCGCACGGGTTCGGGGAAGGTCGGCGGCATTTTATCAACCCGTTTCAACTGGTCATTTATCTACGATATTATCGATCGTGCGAAGGTGAGTACAAAAGGTGAGATTCTTGTGGTGAATCAATCGGGAACCGTTATCGGCTCAAGAAACCGAGAAGAAATTTTGAAGCGCGATATGAGCCACATACCGGCGGTAAAAGATGCCATGGGCGGAGCCAATTACGGGTACGCGCTCGAGGCGGTAGAAAAGGGAAAAAGCGCGAGCATTATAGGCTATGCGCATACGCGCGGATACAATGCTTATGCGGGAAAAAACTGGTCTGCCGTGGTGCTTGAAAAAATCTAGTTGAAATGAAAATCGCTTCATGATATGATTTTTCAGGTTACTCAAAAAATACACTGTCGGAGGGAAATATGGCGGAGCAAAAGCATTCTGTAAACCCGGGTCCTCTGGGGCTTCTGGGCTTTGGAATGACTACCGTACTACTCAACTTGCACAACGCGGGTATTATTCCGTTGTCGCTGGTCATCGTTGCTATGGGATTTGCCCTTGGGGGGGGCGGCTCAAATTATTGCGGGTATTATGGAGTTTAGAAGAAACAATACGTTCGGCGCAACTGCATTTACAGCTTACGGATTTTTCTGGTGGTCCTTGATTTTAATCTGGATTAAGCCGTTCGAAGGCATTGCAGCCGCAGATGAAAAAAGCATGGGTTTTTACCTGTTGCTTTGGGGAATTTTTACCCTGATGATGTTTATCGGCACGTTGAAACACAACCGTGCCACTCAAGTGGTTTTTCTGTCTTTGGCGGCACTGTTCTTCTTGTTGTCAATCGGGGATTTCACAGGCATTGCTGCCGTTAAAGTGCTCGCCGGTTATGTGGGCATCTTCTGTGGCTGTTCGGCACTTTATAACAGCTTCGGTCAAATCGTCAACGGCGAATTCGGTAAAACAATTTTTCCGCTCTAATTCAGAACTTTATTTTTGAAGTTGGGTTTTACGCCCGATTAAACCCGTGGTAAACGTAACACCCAAAATCACCAGCAAACCGCCGCCGATCTGTGCGGCGGTTATTTTATTGCCCAAAGCCCAGCTGATAATGGCTGTAAAGACCGGCATGAGATTGAGGAAAATTCCCGCGCGGCTCGGGCCGATGACTTTAACGCCGATATTCCAAAAGATAAAGGCGAGCACGGATGGAAAGAAAGAAATATAAGCCATGCCGACGAGGGCAAGCGTATTGACCTGGGAGAAATCCGCGCCTTCAATAAGGGCAAACGGGAGCAGAATCAGCGTTCCGATGACGGCTGAGACAGCGGTCATGGTAATCGGCGGCACATGATGCATGTGTTTCCCGATGATGGAATAAGCCGACCAAACGATAACGGCGAACAACATAATGAGGTCACCTTGATTATAGTGTGCCGAGAATGCGGCAATGGGATTGCCTCCGGTGAGGACGATGAGCACCCCAAGCAGTGAAACCAAAATGCCGGTGACCTGAATCCCGGTTGCTTTTTCTTTCAGGAAAATGCGGGCAAATAAAACAATGGTCGCCGGTGTAATGGAATTGACCAGCGCCGCATTGGTGGACGATGTAAATCGCAAAGCGGCATAGACGAAATAGGTGTACATGACGATGCCCAGCACGCCCATAGCCGCAAGCGGCAACAAATGTGAGCGAATGGCTTCCCGGGACGGCTTTTCTGTAAAATAGGCAATCGGCACAAGCAAACAGCTCGCAATGGCCCACCGAATCAGACTGATCCAGACCGGAGACAGTGTCGCCGTGACGTATTTTCCGAATATGTAATTACCTGCCCAGAAGGCGGTACATAACACCATGAGACCCCAAACGCTGTACTTTTTCATATTGCCCCCTTTAAAATGGTATTTCTCCTATTATACGCAAATCTTTCGATAAAGGAAAGAACCAATTTCAGAAAATGGCGCAAGGGGCAATTTCATAAAATTATACGATAGGCATTTTGCGAAAACGGGTATAAAGTCATATGCAGAGGACAGTGCCTACAGGCAAAAAGTACAAAAAGTACAATTAATTGTACAAATAGGGGCGGCCATGTATTGACAAGAGGACAATCCCTACATATAATGAATTGTGCAAACGATTGCATTATTGAAATTTCATGATTTTTGTGCGAATACTCGCAAGGTGAAAAGAGGAGAGCATTATGATGAAAAAGAGGAGCAGTGGGGTATTGCTTCACATTTCGTCGTTGCCGGGCGCCTATGGCATAGGTGATCTCGGTAAAGGCGCGTATGCATTTTTGGATTTTCTTGAGGCCGCGGGGCAAAAGAATTGGCAAATTCTCCCCATTGGCATTACCGGATACGGTGATTCGCCATACCAGTCTTTTTCAGCATTTGCCGGAAATCCTTATTTTATAGACTTGGATGAATTGATCGATATGGGATACCTTTCGGAAGAGGCGGTAAAAAAAGCGGACCTCGGAAGAGAAGCAACCCATGTGGATTATGAAAAACTCTACTATAATAAGATGCCGCTTTTAAAGCTTGCATATGATGCGGCTAAAATCAAAGTGTCGCATGAACTGGAACGGTTTATGGAAACAGAACGGCATTGGCTGAAAGATTTTGCGCTGTTTATGGCGCTGAAATCGGCAAACGGCAGTTGCTCGTGGCTGGAGTGGCCGGAAGAGTACCGAGATCGACATTCCGAAGCGGTTGCGACATTTGAAGCAGAACAGACAGATGAAATCGGTTTCTGGATTTTCTTGCAGTATTTCTTCTTTAAACAGTGGCATGCACTGAAAGCGGTGGCCGCTTCAAAAAATATTGCCATCATCGGTGACCTTCCGATTTATGTTGCGGAAGACAGTGCCGACGTATGGGCAAGCCCACAATTGTTTAAACTGGATACGGCTTCGGTGCCTGTATCGGTTTCCGGATGTCCGCCCGATGCCTTTTCGGCGACGGGGCAACTTTGGGGCAACCCGATTTACAATTGGGCGCACATGGCCGACAATGGGTTTAAATGGTGGATTCAGCGCATCGATTACAGTTTGAAATTATTTGATGTCATTCGCATTGACCACTTCAGAGGATTTGAAGCTTATTGGGAAATCCCGTACGGCGATCCGACGGCTGAGGGCGGAAAATGGGTCAAAGGACCGGATAAAGCGCTTTTTGAAGCCATTAAGTCGGCACTCGGAACGGTTTCCGTCATTGCAGAGGATTTGGGCTATGTGACTCAGGAAGTGATCGATCTCAGAGAATTCACGGGTTTCCCCGGAATGAAGGTCTTGGAATTTGCCTTTGATGCCAGAGAAGAAAGCGATTATCTGCCGCATCACTACAGCGAAAATTTTGTCGCCTATACGGGAACACATGACAATGAAACCGTCATGGGATGGATGAAGGACGCGGCGAAAGCCGATCGGGAATACGCAAAAAATTATCTGAAACTGACAAAGGATGAAGGTTATAACTGGGGCTTTATCCGCGGCGTATGGAGCTCAACCGCCTATCTCGCCGTCGCCCAGATGCAGGACTTTTTGGGACTGGACAATCGCGCGCGTATGAATTTCCCTTCAAAACTTGGCGGGAACTGGATATGGCGCATTACGGAAAAAGATCTTTCCGATAAACTCGCCGAAAAGATGCACGAGATTACGGCTCTTTATGGTAGACTGTAATAAGAAGATGGTTGATAACAAAAACCTCTGCGTGAAAGGGACAAATCCCTTTCGCGATTAGAGGTTTTGTTGCAGAAAGAGGTCGCAGTATGAAATTGGTATGTATCGGAGACAGTTTGACTTTTGGATACGGCATCAAGCGTTCAGAAGCTTGGACGCGGTTGATTGCCGAGTCGCATGGGCTTGAAGTCCTCAATAAGGGCGTCAACGGCGACACATCCGGCGGCATGCTCTCCCGTTTTCAATACGATGTTGTTTTGGAAAAGCCGGATATGGTCATGATAATGGGCGGCGTCAACGATTTGATTATGGGTGCACCTGTCGGAGTCGTTCAGGCCAACATTACGGCAATGGCACATCAGGCGCGCGGGCGCATGATTCGTCCGATTATCGGTATTCCGACACCGGTGAATCCGAAGATGGCGAGACAGTTCTGGTCGGATGTGACGGATTTTGAAGCGGTAGCCCAAATGCAGGTTTCTCTCAGAGAGGGTCTGATGAAGTTTTGCAAGGATTTCGGCGTGCACTGCATCGATTTTTACTTGCCTTTTCAAAAAGCGGTTGCGGAACGCGGTGAACATGCACTGTATATCGACGGATTGCATCCGACGGCGGAAGGCAATCGCATCATGGCAGAAACATTTTTTCTGCCGTGACAAGTGGGTATATACCATGCGTATCATTTATTTTTTCATAAACCAGGAGGTATTTTTATGTCAGAAGTACTTGCGGGCTTAGAGCCCCAATTCGTTTTTAAATATTTTGAAGCCATTACGCGCATTCCGAGAGAGTCGGGAAACGAGGGCGAAATCACGGCTTTTTTAGAGAATTTCGGGAAATCACTCGGCCTTGAAACGGTTCGCGATGCCGTCAACAACATCATTATAAAAAAACCTGCAACCAAGGGGTATGAGGCGGCACCGACGGTGATTCTCCAGGGGCATGTGGATATGGTTTGCGTGAAGCTTGATGACTTGGAATTCAACTTTACCAAGCAACCGATTCCGATTGTTGTAGACGGGGATTTTATCCGGACCGAAGGGACGACGCTCGGCGCGGATAACGGGATTGCCGTTGCGATGATGATGGCGGTTCTGTCGGATAAAACGCTGGCACATCCGCCGATTGTCGCTTTATTTACAACAGCGGAAGAAACCGGAATGGATGGGGTCATAGGCCTTGAACCGGGCGAAGTGGACGGCGATATTTTAATCAATTTGGACTCGGAAGAAGAAGGCAAACTCCTCACTTCCTGTGCCGGCGGGGCAAACAGTGTGACGATTTATCGCGGCGGTTGGGAAGAAAATACGTTTACGGGGGCATGCACGATTGATATTGTTGGATTGCTCGGCGGACATTCCGGAGCTGAAATCCATAAAAATCGCGCCAATGCGTTAAAACTTTTGGGCAGACTGATTACACGCCTAAAAAACGGATTCCCGTTTGGCGTCTTTGAAGTGTACGGCGGAGAAAAAATGAATGCCATCGCCAAACGCGCGCGACTCGGTATCGTCTTCCCGAAAGAGAGTCTGACAGATCTTGAGGACATCGTTCGAGAAGTTGAAGGCACTTTTAAAAATGAATTTTCTGTTTCGGACCCGAATATCGCTTTGCAAATGAAAGCCGTTGAAGCGCCGAAACAAATTTTAATGTACGAAGATGTTGAAGCACTGGAATGCTTGCTCAGACTGACACATTTCGGCGTTTATTCCATGAGTGCCGACGTTGAGGGATTGGTTGAAAGTTCAAACAACCTTGGCGTTTTGGAACAAGTCGGAACGCAATTTACGCTCACCAACGCCGTTCGAAGCTCGGTGGCTTCTTTGAAAGATGCCATGATCGAAGAGATGACTTTGCTCGCCGAAAAAATCGGGGCAACGCATATGCGTGCGGGCGATTATCCGGCATGGCCGTTTAAACAAGATTCGGAAATCAGACCGTTGATGCAAGCGGTGTACCTCGATATGTTCGGAACGGAAGTAAAAGTAGATGCCATTCACGCCGGGTTGGAGTGCGGATTCTTAAAAGAAAAGATCGGCGACATCGACATGATTTCCATGGGGCCGGAAATGCACGATGTGCACACGCCGTATGAGCGGTTGAGCATTTCTTCTACGGCACGTGTCTATGGGTATTTGTGCCGCGTATTATCTGAAATCAAGCCTTCCGACGCGTCGATGGCCTAAGCCGTTTACAGGTTTTGTTTAAAAAAAGCCCGAAAATTAAAAGATGCGGCTTGACAAGCGCATTTGAGTTCGGATATACTTCCTTTGTACAGTGTTGAAGAGGCCAGTAGACGATTGAAGCGTTTTCAGAGAGAGATGAACCGGTGCAAACATCTCATCGCCGATGCGTTGAACCCACCTCGGAGCTTGCGGTGATTAAGCCGCACGGGTCGGCCCGTTATTGCCGGCAAAAGAGAGTACAGCCTCGGCTGTGCTAATTAGAGTGGTACCGCGAGCCTTCGTCTCTAGAGAGACGAGGGCTTTTTATATGGAAAAATCAAAGAAAAAATGGCTCAGAACCATAGAGGAGGCTGTTATGGCACGCGAGAGCGACAAGGATTTTGTAAAAGATATTACGCGCATGGAGGATGACTTTGCGCAGTGGTATACCGACGTGATTAAAAAAACGGATTTGGTGGATTATTCCCCGGTAAAGGGTTTCATGGTCATCAAACCTTACGGTTATGCCCTTTGGGAAAACATTCAGGCGTTTTTGGACAGACGCTTTAAAGAAACGGGACACCAAAACTGCTATTTTCCGCTGCTGATTCCGGAGAGCTTGCTCAATAAGGAAAAAGAACACGTTGAAGGATTCGCACCTGAAGTGGCTTGGGTGACTCACGGCGGGAGCGAAGAACTTGCGGAACGCCTCTGCGTCAGACCGACTTCTGAGACGATTATTTGTTCCATGTATGCGAAATGGCTGAATTCTTATCGCGATTTGCCGTACCTTTACAACCAATGGTGCTCCGTGGTTCGCTGGGAAAAGGCGACGCGTCCATTTTTGAGAACTTCCGAATTCTTGTGGCAGGAAGGGCATACCTTGCATGAGACGATGGAACAAGCACAGGAAGAAACCCTTCAAATGCTCGGTATTTATCAGGAAATGGCGGAAGATCTGTTGGCCATTCCGATGGTTGCGGGACGAAAATCCGATCGCGAAAAGTTTGCGGGTGCCGAGGCCACTTACACCATCGAAGCGCTGATGCATGACGGGAAAGCGCTCCAATCCGGAACGTCCCACAACTTGGCACAGCATTTTACAAAAGCGTTTGACATCACTTATCAAGGGCGAAACAACGTCTTGGAATACCCTTACCACACATCATGGGGTGCATCGACGCGATTGATCGGCGGCGTCATTATGGTGCACGGTGATAACAGAGGGCTCGTATTGCCGCCGAGATTGGCTCCGATACAAGTGGTTATCGTTCCGATTGCACAGAAAAAAGCCGGCGTACTCGAACACGCAAGAGGCATCGAAGCCGAATTGAAAGCTTTGGGATTGCGCGTGAAACTCGATGACGACGATTCCAATTCACCGGGTTGGAAATTCAACGAATATGAAATGAAAGGGGTCCCGATTCGCATTGAAGTCGGCCCGAGAGATATTGAAAACGGCGTCGTGATCGCCGTTCGACGCGATACGCATGAAAAGGCATCCCTCGAAAGAGAAGGGCTCGGTTCGGTTATTGCCGCTCTGCTCGATACCATTCACGGCGATATGCTGGAACGTGCACGCAAAAATCGCGACGAGAAAACGTACACCATTGACAATTACGAGACCTTTAAAACCGTCATGGCAGAGACGCCCGGATTTGTTAAGACAATGTGGTGCGGGGATATGGCCTGCGAAGAAAAAGTCAAGGCCGAAACCGGCGTGACCATTCGATGCATTCCGTTTGAACAAGAACAATTGGGTGACACCTGTCCGTTCTGCGGCAAACCGGCAAAACACATGGTCTACATGGCAAAAGCGTATTAGTGGCTCATAAAAAAACGCCTCTCTCGGTGAAACGAGAGGGGCGTTTTCTATTTTTTTGAGTTGTTTTTTAAAGCGCGGATGAATAATCAATTTGCGCTTCCAGTGATTTCAGCTTATCCACGAAACGTGCATGTCCGCGCAACAGGTGCTCGACACCGAATACTTTTGTCTCGGTGCCGACGGACAGAGCCGTATTGATGAGACAGACCACACTTCGGATATCGCCGCCCGCAACTTCACATCCGGACAACGGTTCGAGACCGTGAACCCAAATGGTGTTGCCGTTGCGCTTGATGTCGGCACCGAATTTTCTCAATTCGGAAACATGGCCGAAGCGTTCCGGAAAGACGGTATCGGTAATCGCAGATTCCCCCGGAGCAACCAGTGCAAGCGGTGTGATAATCGGTTGAAGATCGGTGGCAAATCCGGGATACGGCGCGGTGCTGATTTGAAAGCCCTTATTGAGCTGTACGGATTTGATTTCAATGGTGGCATCATCAATTTGGATGTCGACGCCGCAATCTCTGAGCGTGTGCACCAGAGGTAAAACGTGTTCCGGAATGGTTCCCGTGATTTTTCCGCTGCCGCCGGACATGACAATCGCCATGAGCAATGCACCCGTTTCAAGGCGATCCGGCATAACCTGATATTCGGCACCGTTGAGGCGTTCGACACCCCGAACGATGATGCGCTCTGTTCCGGCACCTATGACATGTGCGCCCATCTTGGAAAGAAGAGAAGCGAGGTCAATGATTTCCGGTTCTTTAGCGGCATTGACAATAACGGTTTTTCCGGTTGCTTTGACGGCGAGAAGAATGGCGTTGACCGTGGCGAGGACGCTTGGATAGCGCAGGAAAATTTCCGCACCTTCAAGTGGGAACTTTCTCGCTTCCGCAACGACACATCCGTTTTCGACACGGGCGTCGATTTGAAACGCACGCAAGACGTCCAAATGGATGTCAATCGGTCGGTCGCCGATGGCATCTCCGCCGGGAAGCGGAAGACGGACGCGTCCGAATCTGGACAAAACAGAACCGAGGAAGGCAATCGAACTTCTGATTCTGGAGCCGTTCTCCTCGGAAAATGCGTATTTTTTGGCGTTCCCGATAACGGTGACCGCATTTTTTTCGCGTTTGCAGGTCAGCCCGCATTCGCGAAGCATTTCAATAGAAACATCGACGTCGGTAATGCCGGGCAGGTTGTCGATTTTAACCCATGTATCTTCAACCAGCGGCATGGCAGCCAACTGGATTAACGCTGAATTTTTTGCACCATCCGGTGTGACGGTGCCGTGAAGTGGTTTTCCACCGGTAATTTTTACAAAAGCCTTTGAAACGGAAGGTTCTGTTAAGCCGATGGCGGCTTCATGAGCCACAGGCAGATTTAAATCCATGTGTCGTGATGCCCCTTTCTTTATTTTGGCTCGATTTTGCTCAAGTAACACAATAATATACCATATCCTTTTAAAAATCAAGGCGCTATATGTGGGTTAAACCAATTGTCCGCCCCCAACCAGCAGGTCGCCCTCATAACAGACCAGTGCTTGCCCTGGAGCGGGTGCGCGCGTGCCTTCGTCAAATTGAACAAAAGCGGTGTCTCCTGCATCGCCGGATAATCGAAGTGTTCCGGCATACGGTGCGGACCATTGACTCGTCCGGACGGTAACGCGGAGTGGCGATGCTTGAAGTTGGGCCTGTTTGGAAGGATCAATGCAGTGAAATTTGGGAATTTCCAAAGTGTGATAGAGCAGATCGGATTCGCTTCCGACGATGACTTCGCACTTTTCGGGGCAGAAGCCGATGACGACGCGTCCTTTGGCCGTATCAGGCAACCCGCGCTTTTGTCCGATGGTGAATCCGGCAATGCCGCTGTGCATGCCTAAAAAGTCCCCGGATTGCGTGACAATTTTACCGGGGCGGACGGCGAGGCTGTTTAAAGACGCGAGAAACGTCAAATGGTTTTTTGAAGGAATAAAGCAAATGCCGAGGCTGTCCCGCTTTTTTGAAAGCGACGGGAGCAACTCGGACACGGAGGCGCGGACGGCTTCCTTATCTTCGGCTTCCCCCAAGGGAAATCTGAGAAAGCGCAACTGATCCTGCGTCAGGTGATATAAATTGTAGGATTGATCCTTCCGCGCGTTTCGGGCGCGAAGCAATTGTATGGTTCCGGTTTCGGGATCAACGGTGCGGCGCACATAATGACCGGTGGCGAAATGAGCCGCGCCCAAATCGCGTGCAGCGTCCATTAACGCCTCGAATTTAACGGAACGGTTGCAGAGCAGACACGGATTGGGCGTTTGTCCGGATTCGTAGGCATCAATAAACGGCCGAATGACTTCGCGCCGGAATACATCTTTTAAATCGATGATGTAATGCGGAATATTGAGCTTTTCGGCAACGTGAGCGGCGGTTTGAATTTCAGAGTGCTGATGATCAAAGACCGACATGGTGAGGCCGATAACATCGTGGCCTTCACGGAGCAGATGATAAGCCGTGGCGGCACTGTCGACACCACCGCTCAATCCGACGGCAATTTTCATGCGTTTGCCTCGCGGGTTTCACCGAGAAAAGCGAGTGCCAGCATGTTGGGTCCGACATGAGAGGCGATGGTCATGGACAAGGGCATAATTTGCACGTCCACCTGCGGGAAGCTTTCGGCGAGTATTTCTTTGAGGTGTTCGGCATCGGCTTCGCAGTCGCCGTGCCCGATGATCGCGCAAGTCGTTGTATTTTCAATAAAATATTTTTTTAGTTGTTCGAACAAGAAGCTCATGACTTTTTTTCTGCCTCTGACGTTGCTGTAAGGTTTGAGAATACCGGCGGTGTCCATTGTGAGAATGGGTTTTACATTGAGAACGCTTCCCACTGCAGCTGTAGCGGCACCGATGCGACCGCCGTTTTTCAAAAAGATCAAGTCATCGACACCGAACCAGTGGTTGGCGTTAAATCGGTTTTGCAAAATCCATTCGGCAATTTCGGAAGCGCCGGCACCCGCCTCTGCCATGGCAACTGCTTTAAGAACCAACACGCCGAGACCGATGGAAGCCGACAAGGTATCGACGACGTAGAGCGGCGCGTCGGGGCGGTCTTCAAGTACGAGATTTCTGGCGAGAAAAGCCGCATTGTACGTGCCGCTGAGCCCGGATGAAAAGCCGAGATAGATGACTTCTTTTCCTGTTTCAAGTGTTGTATGAAAAGCTTTTTCAAAGCGATAAGTATTGATTTGAGACGTTGTCGGCATGACGCCGCGACGCAGGGCATTGTAGAAATCGGTATGATTGTAGGAACGTCCGAGGTCGTCGATAAAATCCTTTCCTTCCATTTGTACCGGAATGCCGATGACTTCAAGAGCCTCTTTGTGATGATCAATATATGAAAGCGATAAGTCGCAGCATGAATCCGTTAAAATCTTTGTTTTCATCGGGTCCTCCTGTTGTAGGATCTGTTTTTTAAATAAGTCCCCACGGATTTGAGGACGAATAAACATCACACATATTATAACCTATATTTGTATGATATGCTATTGTGTGTTTGAGCCATTTTGAAAAAGGTATATATGTTAAAGGCTAAAACGTTTATAATGAAATCGGGCTGATCCGAATCGGTTTGCCCGGGGAAAATTGAAAGACCTATAAGAGACGGAGGGTAAAATGAAAAAGACAGGACTATTACTGTTTGCGATACTCTTGATGGTATTGCTGACGGCATGCAGTACGGGGGCGGATGATTCCGCGCTGAGAGTCGGTATGGAGCTCAAGTATCCTCCCTTTGAAACCAAGGATGCGGACGGCAATCCGGACGGCGCTTCCGTTATGCTGGCCAATGCACTCGGGACCTACCTCGGCAGGGATATTGAAATTGTAGAAATGGATTATGCGAGTTTGATCCCGGCTCTGGAAGGCGGCAACATCGACTTGATTATCTCTTCTATGACCATTACGCCGGAACGCGAGGAAATCGTCGATTTTTCTGATCCGTATACGACCAGTCAATTGATGATGCTCGTCTATAAAGATTCCAAAGTACAATCTGCGGCAGATCTCAATGACCCGGAAGTGGTTATTGCGTCCAAAACAGGGACAATCGCTGCCATTTGGGCGGCGGAAAACGCACCGCTTGCACAAATCCGAAATATAGACGAAGAAGCCAGTGCGGTTCTGGAAGTGGCTCAAGGCAAGGCAGATGTCTTTATCTATGACCCGCTGTCCATTATTCGCCACCATGAAAACTATCCGGATACGACGCGTGCGATTCTGGAGCCGCTTCCCAATACAAAAGGCTGGGGGATTGCTCTGCGAAAAGGACAGGATGAGTTGAAAGAACAAATCAATGCCTTTATTGCACAGGCGAAAACGGACGGCACTTATGATCAAATCAGGGAAACTTATTTGCAGGATGAAATGAAAGAATTTGAATCCTACGGACTGGACTTCTTCTTTTAAATGATAAGGAAAGCAGATAAATGATAAGGAAAGCAGAATGATTAGAAAAAAAGTGATGTTTCTCGCGGCGCTCGGGTTGTATGCGTTGTTCTTTGTGTTCGTGTGGACTCAGGCGCTCGAGCGGGAAACCAATTTTTCAGTATATCTGGAATACGCAAAAGTAATTTTTAAAGGCTGGGTGACGACGCTGGGAATCAGCGCCGTCTCGTTGCTTTTGGCCCTATTGGTTGGGCTGATTTTGTATGCAATGCGCATATCCGGAAGTTTGTTGCTCAGATATCTGGCGGAAATACACAAGACCGTTGTCTTCAGTACGCCGCTTTTGGTCATTGCAATTGTGGCGTATTTCTACATTGGAAATGCGTTTCGTCTGGATTCAAAATTTTGGGTCGGTACCGTTACGCTGGCGCTTTATACGGGGGCTTACATTTCGGATATTTATCAGGCCGCAGTCGAAAGCATACACATGAATCAGTGGCAGACGGCGGAAATGTTTGGATTTACAAAATTGCAGACCTATCGCTATATTATTTTCCCGCAGGTTTTAACCGGAATTTTGCCGCCTCTTGCGGGACAGCTCGCCATGACCATTAAAAGCAGTGCGCTTCTCTCCTATATGGGGACGGATGAATACTTCAATGTGACGCGAACCGTGATGTCCATCAGCTTTAGATATCCGGAAGGCTTCATTATTATGGCAATCGGCTATTGGATTATTACAATGCCTCTGATCTCATTGGTCAGACGTCTTGAAGAAAAGTTGAATTACAGACTCCAGGCATAGACCGAGGGACATGGACCATACACGAATGCAGGCACATGGATACAAACACAATATTTAGGATGTGGACATTAGAATATGGAAATAAAAATAGAACACCTCATCAAAAAATATAAGGAAAAAACCGTTTTGAACGATTTGTCATTAACACTGAAAGACGTTCAAGTGTTATCGCTCATCGGCGCTTCGGGCAGTGGAAAATCGACTTTGCTCAGGCTCTTGTCCGGATTGGAGGGTGCCGACGCCGGAGATATCTACGTCAATGGCATTCATATGACGGGTCCCGATCGTGCGGCTTACAGAAAACGGATCGGATTCGTTTTTCAGGATCACAATCTCTTCCCGCATCTTTCGGTTCGGGAAAACATCTACCTCGTCCTTGAAAAAGTGCATGGGCGTTCACGGATTGAATCCAAACCCGAAGTGGATGCTTTACTTGAACAGTTCGGGCTGACCGAACATGCGGATAAATTACCGCATCAAATCAGTGGTGGACAGGCGCAACGCGCATCGATTGTACGCGCGCTTGCCATTAAACCGAGTCTTATTATGCTGGATGAGCCGACCTCTGCGTTGGACCCCGTATTGACTTATGAAGTACTCAAAGCCATTCAAAAGCTTGCGGAAGAACATATCGATTTTATTATTGTCACGCATGAGCTTGGATTTGCGCGGACGGTTTCCGATTATATTTTGTTTATGGAAGAAGGACAGATCGTCGAACAGGGGGATGTCTCCATTTTTGAATCGCCTCAGACGTTGTTGTTCCAACAGTTCCTCGATAAAGTCCTCAGCTTTGAATCGCATGAAAAAAGCGATAAAAAGTAAAAACTATGAACGATTTGTGAATTCTTAGGGACGGTACTTGAATTTCTAAAAAGACTCTGTTATAATCATTTCAGAACCAAGAAAAACGTATGACATAACCGATTTGGTTATGAGCGGAGGTGATGGAATGCCGAGAAAAGCGCGCGAGGCGCGACCGTTTGGTGTTTATTACGTCCGTCAGTCTCGATCGGAGGCACGTCCCATTTTTTTAAATGACGCGGATCGCCTTCGGTTTCTTGAAATTTTGAAACAGGCAAAGGCGCGATTCGGATTTAAACTTTATGCCTATTGTTTAAAAGATCCGGAGCAATACCACCTGATTCTTCACGCTAACGGCAGTGATCTTTCAAAACTTATGAAATCGATTAACATCGCATATGCCATGTATGTCGATTGTGAGGGAAAGCTATTTAAAGATCGATATGAGAGCACATTGCTCAAAGATCGAAGTGCTTTTCAAGAGATCAAGGCTCAAATTGACAAACGGCGATGTGGGGATTGTTTTAACGGCGACATGGCACTTTGCGATGTGAGCGATCCCTTTGAAGACACTTGCGACACATGTATTCGGAGCATTGAAGAAGGCAGAGAGCGTTTGGCTCAAATTGCATTGTCCGAACATCGAGACGTATCGGAACTCATTCGAGATAAGTTGCGGCGCAATGATTTGATTTTGGAATTCAGACGCAATTCGCTGTTGTCTCTTAAAGATTTGGGTGCATTGTTCGGGGGCCTTTCCGAATCATCGGTTTGCAAGATTTTGAATCGCTGACGGCGTAGTAGCAGCTTTTTTTTTAGAATAATAATTCAAGTATCGTCCCTCGGGTGATCCACTTTCTTTTGAGAGTCAAAGAGGGAAATCCAACATTAAGATAGAGAAAGGGAGTTGTGAGATGGAACTCAAATTTAGTGCGGATTTTGGGAGCAGTTTTAAAAAAGAAGGCGCTTTTGATAAAAGCATGTTGTATGACTTGCTGATTATCGGTTCAGGTCCGGCAGGGCTGAATGCAGCGCTTTATGCCGGAAGAAAAGGCATGAAAGTGGGCGTTGTTTCGGGAAAACCCGGTGGACAAGTGGTCGATACCGCTTCTGTTGAAAATTACCTGGGCGTTTCTTTCGCAACGGGGGAAGCACTTGTAGAACAATTTATGAACCATGTCAAAACGCTTAAAATTCCAATGCTGAATGATGCGGATGTAGAAGCTTTCGAAAAGAAAGACGACGGCACCTTCGAACTTAAACTTTTGGGCGGCGATGTCTTGAAAGCAAAGGCTTTGATTATTGCAACAGGAAGTAAACCGAGAAAACTCGGCATACCGGGTGAAGATCAGTATGCAGGACGTGGCGTCGCTTATTGTGCAATCTGTGACGGCCCGCTCTTTGAAGGACGCGATGTCATCGTATCCGGTGGTGGAAACTCAGCTGTTGAGGCTGCGGTAGACCTTGCGAAAATCGCGAAATCGGTCACCATCATTCACAGGAGTCAGTTCAGAGCCGATCAAATCGTATTGGATCAACTGAACGCTTTTAACAATGTAACCGTATTCCTTCAAACGGAGATTAAGGAAGTCATCGGTGAACAATTGATGACTGGCGTTGTTGTACTTGATAAAGAAACGGGTGAAACGCGAACCGTTAAGGCGGATGGATTGTTCGTGGAAATCGGACATATTCCAAACAGCCAAATGGCAAAAGAAACGCTCAAACTCGACAACCACGGTGAAATCGAAGTGAATCATCTCAATGAAACATCCATACCGGGTGTCTTTGCGGCAGGTGATGTAACAACGGTTCCGTATAAACAAATTATCATTGCGGCCGGAGAAGGCGCGAAAGCGGCACTTACGGCAAACGATTATGTCAATCGACTGAAAAGGTAACAATAGGCAACTGCCTGTGGGATCATATATATTAAATTTTATAAGGAGGCTTTACAATGGCTTTATTGAATGAACAATTACAAGGACAATTAAAAGAAGTTTTCAGCGAAATGAAAAATGATGTGACAATCGCCGTCTTTACTCAAAAAGGGGCTTGCTATTCTTGTGAAGAAACCGTTTCTTTTATGGAAGAAGTCGAAGCACTCAGTGATAAAATCCATCTTGAAAAATTGGATATCGAAGCAGACAGCGAACGCGCAAAAGAATACAATGTTACAATGACACCGAGCATCGTTTTGCTTGATGCAGATAAAAAATACGTTGGCGTTAAATTCAACGGTATCCCTGCAGGCCACGAAATCAACTCTTTCATTCCGGGGTTGATCGAAGTATCCGGAGCAGGCGAAGCACTTCCGGAAAATTATCTTGAACAATTGAATGCACTCACGAAACCGGTTAACATCAAAGTATTCGTTACTCTGAGCTGCCCGCACTGCCCGGGTGCCGTTCAAAAAGCACACAAATTGGCGCTTGAAAGTGATCTCGTAGATGCAGAAATGATCGAAGCACAAACATTCGGAGAAATTTCGGATAAATTCAATGTTTCCAGCGTTCCTAAAATTGTTGTTAACGATAAATATGAATTTGTCGGAAACCAACCGCTTCAAGTGTTCCTTCAAGAAATCGCAAAAACACAAAACTAATAAAGATAAAAGAGAACAGCACAATGAGGCTGTTCTTTTTTTATTTCTCAAATTAGTTATTGACATATGCTAAAAACAGAGGTACAATAAATTTGTAGTAAATAGCATATGTTAAAAACAAGGAGGTGTTTATATGCCAAGAAATGATGGAACAGGACCATTCGGTACAGGCCCAATAGGCGGCGTTTGTGTAAATAGAGGCAGTCAGCAAGCAGCAACAGGACGCGGATTGGGGCGGAAAAATTTCGGACGCGGTACAGGACGCGGTACAGGCCGAGGCCAAGGTCAAGGTAGAAGAGGGCTCGGTATGGGTGCCGGTTATGCGGCAGAAGATTCAAAAGAGCTGCTCACTCGAGAAAAAGAAGCTTTGAAAGCACGTGTCGCAGAAATTGACAAAATGCTGGAAGAATGACATACTAAATAAAAGTCATTCAAAAAGGGACAATACTTTGGATTGTCCCTTTGTCGTACAGAGCAGAGAGGTGAGTGTTATCGCCAGACCAAGAAAGTGGAAACGTGTTTGCGGCATGCCGCATATTACATCGTTTATAGCGGAAAATCGCATTTCAGACGAAGAACAGCAACTGTTTGAAAGACCATCGTTATTGACGCGGCTTACCGTGGAAGAATATGAAGTTGTTCGACTGATTGATCGGGAAAATTTGACCCAGGAAGAGTGTGCTTTGCAGATGGAAGTTTCTCGGCCGACGGTGCAGATTTTATACAATGAGGCGCGGAAAAAAATAGCGGCCTTTTTAACCGAGGGCGGACGTCTTGAAATTGAAGGCGGGAGTTATAAACTGTGTTCAGATGATTGCGATGTAAAAAGATGCGGCAACAACATGGAAAAGAACGGATACGGTCGCGGGCACCGGGGGCTTGGAAAAGGGCTCGGAAAAGGTCATGGCCATGGTCAAGGGCGTTGATTTAATAGGATCGTTTTTAGAACGAGGACAGCACAAAGGTGCTGTCCTTTTTGCAACATATCCCATAAAATAGACACGATTTATAACAATATTTTTACTGAGACCGGCAATAATCATTATCAATCCCGGAATGTAGTTTTTTACCCTCATCTTCATCGCATCGCATAAAAAAATGATATAATAAGAAAGTTAAAATGCTCAATTTAAAAAAAGTTGGAAGATCAAGGATGCAAGAAAGGTGAGCGGTATGGGCATAACCATTGGTGTTTGTGATGACAACATATACCAAGTGAATCTGATAGAGTCCTATATTAAAAAAAATGAAGAATTGAGTGCGGATCACATCTTTTCATCGACGAATCCCGAAGTGTTTATAGAAGAAATAAAAATCCAAAGGCCGCAGATGGTTTTTTTGGACATTGATATGGGAGATATGAGCGGTATCGATCTCGGGGAACAAATAAGAGATTTTGACAAAGACATGATTATTGTCTACATAACGGGACACGAAAAATATGCATTCGATGCGTTTGGCGTGCATGCGTACCAATATCTGATCAAACCGATTTCAGAATCAAAATTTCAGCATGTTTTAAGTGAGGGACTCAGCATCATTAAGCAGCGCTTGAACGAAGATTCTCCCGTATTGGTCGTTAAGACAAAAAAAGAAGTTTTTTCTGTGAAGCATAGAGAAATTCTGTATTTTGAAAAGATCGGACACAAAATTAAAATTTGCACGGCAACGCGGGAGTTTTTCTATTATGATAATTTCGCCAATCTGCTTAAAAACGTGGGTAGTGACCAATTTATACAATGCCATCAAGGGTATATTGTCAACATTGACAAGGTGCGTGGCTTTCGGGAAAGGCGGCTCATTTTAGAAAATGGATTTGAGCTTTCGGTAAGTCGGACGTATATAAATGATGTAAAAGAAATGTTGTCGGAGAAATTATTTAACGGGAAGGCCTGAATATGAATCGGTTTATACACATCTTGATCGGAGACCCGACAAAATTTTCATTTGAAAACAGGGTGTTTAATCTGGGGATTTTATTGGGATTTTTCATGACCTTTACAACGATATTTATGAATATGGCCTCCGGATACCCATATGATTTGGATGCATTTTTTGCTCTGATTTGGTTGGGTTCGTATTATTTATCTCGATTCAGAGGGAATTTCGTTTGGATTTCAGTCATTGATATTGGTATTCTTATCGTTTTCTTCACACCGTACATGTGGTTGTCCAGCAATGGCATTATGGGGAGTGTCGCTTATTATACGATTATATTTGCGGCGGTCATTGCCATTGTCTTGGATGGGAAAAAGCGTCTTATGATGCACCTCCTTCTGATTTTTATGATTGCTTTTCTAACCATTTATGATGCAGGGTCGTTTGCGGCGGTCATTGAATTAAGACAAATCTCCAGATTCTTTGGGCTGTTGATTATGACGGGCAGTATGGCGATACTGATTACAGTCTACGCCATGACTTATAATCAGGAAAAACGTCGAAATGAAGCGTATGCGGCTACAATTGAAAGCAACTACATTCAGCAAATTTATTACATGGAAAATTTAGAACATGTTATAGACAAACTCAAATCGGACCGTCACGATTTCAATAATCATCTCGGGATTATCTATGAGCTTGTAAAAAACAGCCCGAAAGAGGAAGCTCTTGATTATTTGACACAGCTCATTGAGCGCTCGAAACAGTACCGACAAGTGGTTCATATTCCTTACCCGGTTATTCGAGCGATTCTCAACTATAAATTATCGGGAATTGAAGAGAAAAAAATTGATTTATCAACAAATGTTTCTCTTCCCGAGGGGCTCAAGATGAACGAATTTGACGTGTCGGTTATCTTGGGAAACCTTTTGGATAATGCGATAGAGGCCTGTGAGAAGGTCCCGAGCGATCAAAGATATCTTAAACTGGATCTGTATTATAATCCGGATTACTTGGTCATTCGAGTTGAAAATTCTGCTGCCGGGCAAGTCGATAAGGTGAAGGAGCGCTTTAAAACAACCAAACCGGATTCCGAAAACCATGGGTTTGGGCTCAAGAACATTTCATACCTTGTGGAACGCCATGAAGGACTTATGAAAATCGAATCCAAACAAAGTGCTTTTATTGTGAATATCGCTTTACAAGTTTTATAAATGCCGATTGTGTCATTTAGAATGTCGATGATGCAACCGGTCTTTTTTTGGCTCAAAGTCAAATGTTGGGGTGACGATTGATAAAATCGTTGCCCTTACTTATTTTTAAGGACTTTCTATTGAACTTTAAAATATGACTTATGAAAA
>JASUTA010000031.1 GCA_030445805.1 Clostridiales bacterium | reverse complement strand
GCTTCAGTAGTCGTCGGCGCTTCAGTAGTCGTCGGCTCTTCAGTAGTTGTCGGCGCTTCAGTAGTCGTTGTCGGTTCTTCAGGTTTTATAATGCAGTTTGATGAAGCACTTGCACTGTTTGATCCGCCGATAACACCTGCGAGGATTGCCGGACAAACCGGAACCGGAGGTTTAACTTTATCGGTAGATGCGCCTTCAGATGTCGGTGGAACAGGAACCATGTCACCGTAAGGTGTGAATTGATAAACCGTACCGACTTTTTGTCCTGCACTTGCTGTCAATGTGAACGAAATTTGTGAGGTGACAGACGCTTTAGGAATTTTAACAGTAACAGTTGTGGTGTTGTCTAAGTTATTGACGGAAGAAATCATTGCGCCATACAGAGAAGCGATATCCGGTGAGATATTGTAGTTTACATAAACGAGTGATCCGTCTGAGTTCTTTCCGATGGTTGTCGGGAAAGTAAAGTCTACAGTGTAGTAGCCGGAAACGATTCCGAGTTCTTCTTTTGTAATGCTGATTTCGCCGAGTGTTGTAGATTCATCACCGACGCCTTGAAGGCTCTTCAAGTATTGATAAACGTAATAAGCATCACCGTCATTTTTATGAAGTTGCAATGAGTTATCATCTGTAATTTGCCAGAGTGCATATTGTGTTGCCGTAATGGCTTCAGCAGCTGAAAGCGTGAAATCCGGGCCATTATATCCGTTGGCGCTTTTAACTCTTGCTGCCAAGTCGCTTAAGCTGACAAATGGATACGAGTGAAGCAATACGGTTCTGACTTGAGCGTCTTTCGAGTCATTGTCATTGTCTCCGCCTTGTCCTTCGCTGTTTGTATCAAGCGGCTCTCTCAAATAAGTCTGATTGAGTGTTGGGACCGGCGTCACTAATGGATAAAGCTTATTGCGCTCGATGCTGTATGTCGCGACGTCTCCACCTGCGAGGGCTTGATTCACCCATTTTTGAAGGTTGACGATTTCTGTGAATACAACGCCTTGAGCGGACAACCCTTGGATTGTAGAAACAGGCTTATAAAGATTGGTTTCTGCCATTGATACGGTCGGCAGTGCCATGACAAGAACTAGGAAAAGCGCTAACATGGCGGCTGCATGTCTTTTGATACCGAAACGTTTTGTCCCCATAATTTACCTCCTAAATAAAATTGATGATTGCCCATACTTTCTTTTAGAGGTAGGCACTCTATTTTCAGCCGCGTTTTTATGGAACGTGGTTAACCATAAGTGGTTTGGAATCCATAAGCTTTCTTTTATAAAAGTTCTTAAAAAAGAAGATGGTCTTTGATTAAACTTATTGTAACAAACAGGTGTGACATCTCGCGCACATCGTTGTGACATCTGTGTGACATCCTGAAAAAAAGCTTTTTAAAATGTCACGCTATTGTCACAGCTTTAGGGTATAATAAAATCATGTTAAGTGACATTTTTCGGAATTTTAAATTAAAAAGAGATGAAACGAATTCAAAATAAGGAGCGGCGCATGCGATTTAAGGCATTCATTAAGGAAAATAAGTACATCATGCTGACATTCGGTATTGCATTTGCGATTATGATTTTCGCTTTTGGAATACTCAAATTGTATCCGTTTGGGGATCGCCAAATCATGGTTATTGACAGTTGGCATCAATATTACCCCTTTTTACAGGAGTTGCATTCAAAACTGAGGAGTGGCAGTTCTCTTTTTTATTCGTGGAACATAGGCGGTGGGATTAATTTCTTTCTAATTATGGCATATTATGCGATGAGTCCGCTGTACTTGCTTTCCGTTTTCTTTTCACAGGCGTATTTGCGTGAATTTATGATGCTGATCACGGCTGTGAAAATCGCGCTCGCCGGCACTTTTTTTGCCATCTATCTCCGAGGCCAATTTAAAAGAAATGATATTTTCGTTATGCTCTTCGGATTAATGTATGCATTCAGTGCGTATGCCATGGGCTATTACTGGGACATCATGTGGCTGGACAACATGGCGCTTCTGCCGCTGATCGTTCTTGGATTCCACCGCGTTTTTGAAGAGCGTGGATTTTTACTTTATACCATTACTTTGGCGCTTGCCATGATCAGTAACTTCTACATTGGTTATTTTATCTGTGAATTTATCATTATATATGCGATTTTCACATACATAAAATCGTATTCAATTCGAGATTTTTCAACGCTTTTCGGGAAAATTTTTACCGTGGCGTTTTATTCCATACTGGGTATGGGGCTCGCCGCTATTACGGTGGTACCGACTTACGAGGGAATCAATTTGGCCTATGCGACGGCTTCCGGAAATCCTTCAAGTATCAAATTTTACTTTACGTTCATGGAGCTTTTCAATGCATTGCTCGCCAATGTACCACCATCGATTCGAAGCGGACTGCCAAACATAAACAGCGGATTTTTGGCCTTGATTTTCATGATCCTTTATTTTGCATCCAAGTCGATTCCTTTGAGAGAACGGATTGCCAATTTTGGATTGCTCATTGTCTTCTTTTTGATTTCAACGGTGAATTACCTCGATTTTATTTTCCATGCGTTTCACTTCCCGAACGAAGTGCCGCACCGATTTGCATTTATGGTGTCTTTCCTGATTATTTCATGGGCGTATGAGGCATTTCTCCACTGGGAAAAATTAGATCGCTCGGTGATTTGGAAAGTGGTTGTCGGTCTATTTGCTTATATTTTATTGACCGAGCAACTGAATCCGGATTTGGATTACAAACTCGTTATTTATTCCAGTTTGATCTTGCTGGCACTGTATGGTAGCGTGTTCTTGCTCAAGTCCGATAAGAAAATATCTCAGCGCGTTTTTACGATTGTACTGACGGTTATCGTATTGATTCAAATCACCTCATCGGCTATTGTGGGGACGGAAACGACGGGATCTTCTTCCCGTGACGGATACGCGCCGAAGAAAGAGGATGTAACCGATACCGTGAGTAGCCTCTATGCTTCAGACACCGATTTTTACCGAATTGAAATGCTTAAATGGTTTTCGACCAATGACCCCGCTGTCTATGGGTATCGTGGAATTTCAACATTTTCTTCAACTGCCAATGCGTCCATGTCTTATTTAAATCAAGCGTTTGGTCTCGCTGCGGCACCTGAATCGAACCGGTATCTATATGCGTCTTCCACACCGGTTGTAAACAGCATTTACAATATCAAATATTTACTCTCCAGAAACGGATGGGCTCAGGAATCGAATGCATCCTATGATTTTTATGAGACTGTAGGCGATATTGATGTTTATCAAAATAAATATCCGCTTTCGCTGGGATTTATGGTAAATGACGCGATTTCAAACTGGTCCTTGACGGCAAAGAAACCGTTTAAAACGCAGGAAGAATACTTGAGTGCCGCAGTGGGGTACCCGGTTCAGATTTTCAGCCCGATGGAACCGACGACGGCGGAATACACTAATATGACAGAAACGACAAATAGTGATACGTATCATACGTATACGCTTAAAAACAGCAGTCAAGTGGGTAATGTGAGATATGTCTATACCATTCCTAAGACGCAGCAAACCTATATTTATTTGTTTACGCATCTGACCGATGATGTCGATGTGACGATCGATGGCGAAAAAGAGACCTACGAGACCCGACGGGGGCTGGTTATTGACTTGGGTGTTCTCGAAGCGGGAAAAGAAGTGGAAGTTACTTTTGAAGTCCCGAAAGATAAGAACAGCTCGTTCTACATCAGTGCCGCCGGATTTGATGAAACGGCTTATGCGGAGGCTTATGCAACTCTTTCGGATGAGTTGTTCCAAGTGACAAAATTCTCGGATACGCGTATCGAGGGAACGATCGATGTGAAGGACAATGGGCGATTCTTAACATCCATCCCATATGAGCCCGGTTGGACGGCAACGGTAGACGGCGTCAAAGCGACCATCATTCCGGTGAACAGTGCACTCATCAGCTTGGAGCTTCCGGTCGGAACGCATCAGATCGTGTTTAAATACACGCCGGCAGGATTTACATCCGGTGCAATGATTACGCTGATTTCAATTATTGCCGTCGTTGGAATTGCATTGATCGGGAAAAAGAAAAAGGGCATCCCTAAGAAACGTAAGAGGGAAAAGAACACAGAAGATCGCGATCATAAAGAGATTCAAGAAAATGTGCGTGACGAAGAAAATGAAATGAAGGATAGAGAAAAAGAATCGGACGATGATAAACCACAAAAAGATTCGGAAGGCGATGCAGTCGAACCGAAACCTGAGGAATAAAAAAAAGGACGATCTAAAAAGATCGTCCTTTTCCGTGTGTGTGTTCACTTGCTGCGGGCAAGTCGCTTTCAATGGCTTCAGCAACCGTACTCCCGGCATCTATCAGAGCATTTGCAACCGCTTCTTCAATGCCGACTGAAGAGTAAGTCGCGCCGGACGCGGTATCGACGCCGGCAGTCTGTTCGCTGAGAATTTCCGAAACGACGGTGCTGTACGCCCGATTCAGCCAGCGGGAATCATCGGAAGAACTGACGAGCGCTACCTCGGTGATCAATTCATCTTCAACTGTGACGTTGATTGTGATATTCCCTCGGTAACCCGTCCCGGTTCCTGTGTACACACCATCCAGAACGCCGCTTGCATCGCCTGATGTGATATCCTCCGTGCCGGAAACGGTATCCGCCAGCGACACGGTCATATCGGTGGATGCGGTAAAGGACCCGAGTGATGAGACGAACAGAGCTGCAACGATGAGTAGGCTGGCGACTAACGTTGCCGGTTTTTTCTTTTTTTGTTTAAGAGAAAAGGACAGTGCATCATTTTTTGGGCACGCAGAGATGCAGTTCATACAGTCGATACACTGTGGAGATTGCACGGCGTCGTTGTGTGAAATGTCAATTTGCATCGGACAGGAGGCATCACATTTACCGCACTGGACGCATGCGTCTGCATTTCGAACGATGGTGAGCGGTCTTACTAAACTCAGCGCACCATACTTTGCGCCTTCAATGCAGAGCGTACTGCAGAAGGGGCGATCGTGAAATAAGCTGAGTCCGAGAAACGCGGCAATGACGGCCCAACCGAAGTAGGCGATACTGTTCCCGAGCAAAAAACTTTCAAAATTGGAACGGGGGTCAAATGTAAAAATATTCAGAATGAAGCTTGCTGACGTCAAAAGTGTAACCGCCAGTAAAATGTACCTCAAGGGCATCATCAAAAGTCGAATACGCTCCGGTAAAAAGCGGCTCTTGATTTTTAAGTATCTTCCGATTTTGGCGAGGATGTCTTGCATAGCACCAAAATGGCAAACCCAACCGCAGAACACAGGGCCCATAAAAATTGCGGCAATAATGAAGGCGCCTTTTGCAAAAGGCAGTCCATATAAAATACCGAGTGCAATGAGCACCATCGCAGAAAGTTGGACCGTCATCCGCAACTTTGGCAATCGTTTTTTAAAATTCATATTGTCCTCCAAAAAATTGCAATCCGCGTGGGATTGATCTGAAAAGTTTATGCGAAAAGTCTATGTGAAAGATCATTGCGAAAGATCATTAAAAGTAAGATAACACAGTTTCCTTAAATGAAGCTTTAAACAAAAATGGGCATTAAAAAACCCTGCCGATGAAGGGCAGGGAAAGATTCAAATCAAGGAAAGATTCAGATTGTGAAAAAACGGTTAAACCCACAATCATATTTTTTTTGAGATGATGTAGCGCGGGCGGTCTTTGATCTCTTCATAAATCCGCGAAATATAAGCGCCGATAATGCCAAGCGACAACATGACCATAGAACCGGTAATCAAAAGCAACAAAATAACTGTAGAAAAACCGCTGATCGCATGTCCCGAAAAATAATTAAAGAGCGTCTGAATGCCGAGTATAATCGCAAAAATTAAAAACAACACGCCGCTGAAAAGTGTGAGATAAAGCGGCTTGCTCGTATAAGAAAGAATGGCGTTCCCGGCGAGCAGCATCAGTTTTGCCGTAGAAAAATGACTGTTTCCGCCTTGACGTTCTTCAACTTCAAAAGGAAAAGAGACGCGTTTGAACCCCACCCAATTCGTGATGCCTCTGAAAAAGAGGTTGCGCTCTTTGAAGCGACGAATGGATTCGACGACTTCTCTATCCATGACTTTAAAGTCGGATGAATTATCCATGTCCAGCCCGGTGATCCATTTTAAGAATTTATAAAAGGACTTGGCAACCAATTTGTATTTCAGTGTTTCTGTCCCACGGCTGGCTTTGATGCCCTCAACGAGATTGACCCCTTCTGCATCCATGCGCTCGAGCATCGGTTTGATGTATTTGGGCGGGTGTTGTAAATCGGAATCCATTGTGACGAATAAATCGGCATCAATGCTGTCGAGACCAGCACACAGCGCCAATTCTTTTCCGAAGTTTCTTGCAAATCGAACGGCACCGACTTCGGGAAATTCCTTTCCGAGGGATTCCAGAACCGACCAAGTGGTATCTTTTGAGCCATCGTCTACAAACATAAAGCGGCAAGCAATGTCATCGGCGTCGAGGATGGCTTTAATCGCCAGAAAATTTGAGCGAAGCGCATCGGCTTCATTATAGACCGGAATAACGATTGCAATGGATTTTTCAGTATACATAAACGGCTCCTGTCACTTATAGATTACATATTTGTAAATGAGAAAATTCCAGCAGACAATGAGTCCCATCTTTATAAACGGAGAAAACAAAGGGTCAAGGCCCACATATTCCGTTAAAAAATAAAGCAATACAATATTGCCGAAAAACAAGTTAAACAAAAAAAGGAGAAAATACAGCAAAATTTGTCTGCGTACATCTCCTTCTGATTCAAAAGACCAATTTCGATTGACAAAGAAACTAAATAGGAAGACCACGGCATAGACAATGAAACTCGACAGAATATAATAGAGTCCTATGAATTTATAGAGGAAAACATATAAACTGTATTCGATCCCAAAAGCGGTAAAACCCGTAATCAGGTATCGTGTTATCTGTCGAATGCTGCGATTATCTAGCATGAGTGGTAGCCTCACTTCATCATGTAAATTCTTTGATCGTCATCCCAGGAACGGAAAGGTGTTTCTGAGGGTTGGCTGCGTTGAACGGCTTCTTGCATGAGCGTGAGCATTTCGAGTTCACTTCGGAAGTGAATCTTTCGTCCGGTATCGAGCCATTGAATATAGCCTTGCCAGCTATGATTTTCCGTATGCTGAACAGACACGAGAAAATTGGAGCCGCCGATACCTTTTCCGGATGCAGTTTTAGATTTTTTTTGGTTTGTTTTGTCCATGTTCATGTTATATCTCCTCACCCTGGTTCACTAAATCCCCTTTTATAAGTAACATTATACGGGTTTATTGTGACACGTGACGCACATATCTGTGACATATGTGTGACAGGTAAGGATTACTACTTTTTATAGGCATCAAGCTGTTCAATTTGGCCGATACTGACCGCATCTTTTTGAGAATAAGAACCAATAACACGGGTCAATACTTTCTCCATAAGCGGGCGGTCAACCCCTTGCAATAAGATCAAAAATTGCATTTCGCCCCATAGCGTAAAGGTATCGCCCATTCTCAAATGCTCCATGAGATGTTGCTTGAGGTGATTGACTCGAAGTGCTTCCTGAGAAGCTGAAAACCGTTTACTCGGTTCAAGACCGACGACGCCGACCGAGAAAGAAGTACCGGACCGCTGACTGTGTCTGACTTCAAGCTCATAGATGGATCGGAAGACATCCGGTTCACAGTAATAAGCATTTTCAATCGGTGCTTCGGAATCCAAAAGCTCACTGAGACGCTGTTCCGATTGAATGGGGTTGTGGGTTTGAAGCAACTTTTTGTAAAGTGCTTTCATCTCATTTGAAGGTTTGAGTCCCATCTCCTGATAGTAAAATCCGGTGATGTACTCATAGTGTTCAAGAGCCTGTTTTTGTTGTCCCTTATGCATAAGCGCTTCCATGAGGCGCAAGTGGAAATGTTCTTCATAAGTGTCAATTTGAATGGCTTTTTGGCAAAGCTGAACAATTTCATCATAGTTTTTAATAGTCAAAAGCAATTCGACCGTATGCTCCACCGCTGTCAGGTAAAGGCGTCTGTAGTGATTTCGAATCGGGAAGACCCAGTGTTGATCAAAACATTCGGGCAAATAATCTCCAACATACAGGTCGAGTGCCGCCCGATAAGCCTTGAGCGCTTCATTTGGTGAAATATCCCTTAAGTGTTCACCTTCATCGACGAATGCTTCAAATTGCTCATTGTCCAGTGAAACGGGAATGCTGTGATTCCATTTATAATAGCCGTTTGAAAATAAAAGTGTTTTATCACAATCGGCGCAACTGTCCTCAAGCAAAGCTTGCCTCAACCGATGCATTTGTCGTCTGAGTGTACTCCTGGGATCATTGTAGGACTCGGAAACCCAAAGCTGATCCATGAGAGATTCCGGCGTAAAAGCACGGTCTCTGTAAGTCAGCATAAATTTATAGAGCTCCCAGATTTTTTTTGATCCGGATGCGGACGCAACTAATGAGACGTCTTCTTTGATGACGTCAAATCGACCCAGAGTGTAAATGTGATATTTGTCATCATGTGGTTTTAAAACGGTGTCCATCAAAAGCCTCCGGATAACTTCGTAATCAATGTGTTCAATTAAATTTATACCATACCTGAACCACAATAAGCAAACAATACCCAAATAAAATAAGAAAATAGGTCTATATACCTCATTTTTCCTGTACTTTAGTGAAAAAAACAGAGAAAACCAGTCTTAACATTTTATTCACATAGGCGTCATAATGTATACATAAGTGATTTCTATAATTAAACCATGTTAAGGCGAACTTAACAGAAACCCCCCAAATTATTTACCCCAAATGAAACAAACCCCCAATAATGAATGCCGAGTGGGATCCCCCCCTAACAATCCCACTCGCGTAATTCCCCCCTTCTTAACTTTATATTTGGTTAAAGACTTTGATTGCAAATCAGAGTCTTTTTTTTTATGAAATTTACCCAAGAATTGCGAGATTTCGTAAAGTTTGCGGCAGAAAATGCCGATATTCTGACGAGGTATCTATAAAATTACAAACCTTTCCGCGCGATCGTTGTATATCCAATGAAAAAGTTGGCAGATGAGCGCATTCATAACACATATAAGGGCAATTTAATTGCCGTAGAGAATCGTTTAAATTCAGTGAGAAGGAGCCGCATGATGAAACAAAAACTGGTGCTTTTATTGATAGGGTTAATATTAACGGGGCTTTTGCCTGCGACTGCAATACAGAGTTTTGCCCTGGCCGTGGGGACGATCGACGGAGAGACGATTGATGTTACGGACCTTCGATATTCCATCACACACGATGGGTTTGAAATTGACAGCGGCTATGTGGAAATTATGGGGGAAAACCTCAAGGATGTCGACGTGCTTTTTGAAAAAGCGGGACTCGGCTTTGTGGACATGGGCACGCGTACACTGAACACAACGACTTTTGTAAAGTACAATTTGAATCAAGAGGAAACAGCGGATTTTACCGGGCGTATTCGAGTCGGGAATAAGACCATTAATCTCAATACGGGAACTTTCCCGAATATTCAAAGTTCCGATAAGGAGACCGTGAATCGAGATGTGATTCCGAGCACCATTACCTTTACGGGAAATTACTTAGACCAACTCAATTCCGCCGATATTACGGGGACATACGGTAACGGCATCACCTATACAAGCCTTGGAACGACAACAGATCCCAATCAGTTGACATTGACGAACCCCATCAATCCCGGAACGCTGGGGTATCAAAACATTGTTTTGAAAAAGACGACGGCAGGGGATCCAAATATTGAAGTGGAATATACGTATCAGGATGCTTTCAGAATTATAGAAAGCCTTGGACTCGACGACGTGCGCATGTTCCCGAACACCGGAGCAAAAGGCGATGAAGTCTATTTCACCAGTGAAAACTTTTCGGACACGCGGAACTACCAAGTTTACTTTCTGACGGCGCTTGACGGTTCTGATCCCTATACCAGTATCAACAAGGCTGATTTTGTCTCTCTCGGCCTAAATATCAACGGAGAAGAAGATCAGCTTACCGTTCGCGTGCCCAGCAATACGGACTTTGAACGGCGAAATTATTATGTTGTCATAACAGATGTGCAGAACAATCAAGTGGTCGCCGAACAGATCGTCTATCGAAACGATGGGACGACCTACGACCAGTACACGGTCATTCAGGCGGACTACAAGCCTTCTATTGTCAGCATTTATCCCGAAACAGGGCCGGATACAGGCAGCAATGTTGAAATCAAGGCGCATTATGTGCTCTCTCTCAACATCCCGGATCTTGACGCTTCAGGCAACTTTTTGTCTGCGCCGACGGGAGAAAATCAAAATGAAATTTTGAAACTGACTTATGAACCGGGAACGTACAAGGGCGAATCAGTGGACATTACCCGACGCATCAATATACAAATCGGAAAGAAAGCGCGTTTTTATACCGATGCGAGCGGCAATTTTCAAATCGTCAAGGCGACGACGGATCAATTTATCGTCACAACCCAGGAAGTGACGGACGCAGAAACGGACCCTCTGAAAGATGTCGTCATTGAAATCGAAACCGTCATGGAAGTCAACAGCGGCGTCAATCAAGGGGATCAATTCGTATTCAATCAGATCATCACGCAGACGGATGGTTTTGAATTTGAGCCGAGTACATTTACCCCGGAAATTGATGACGTTTTGCCGGAAGTGGTTCAGATTGAAGACACAGCCACGTCCTATTCGCGCGTTAAGAACGAGACTTTGATTGCACTCCACGGAAGCAAATTCCTCGTCGACCGCGTTGTCAGCGACACGGGTGAGGTCATCACCAGACAGCCGACGATTTTGATTAAGAAAAATGACAACAACACCTTTAATGATTATTATCAATTGGGCTTTTTCCCGAATGAAGAATACACGGGCGGCGGCATTACGGTGCGCGGCGTCATCAAATACAAAGCGTCCGAAGACGACCCGACCGAAACGGTATTGACTTATGCAGACGGACGCCCCGTTCAGCTTGAGATGACGGTTTTGGATGACAACGGTAATGTGGTAGACGGGACGACGGACAATCAGCTCGGGACGAAAATTCTCATCTGGATTCCGAACAGTGCCTTGATTGCCGATGGTGGGATCAAGCACATTCAGGTAACCAACCCGATGCGTGATTCGGATGCTTACGGAAATTCAGCGATTAAATCAGACTTTATAGAATTCGTCAAAACTTCCGATATTCCGGTCATTGAGAGCGTTGTGCCGAATATCATTACCGTAGAAGGCGGAGACACGATTGTCATTACGGGTTCCAATCTTCAAAACGGCCTCAGGTTGTTCCTCGACGGCGAAGAAATCACGAATTTTACGAGGACGCTGGACAACTCGGGAAACAAGACCTTGGTTGAATTTACGGCGCCTCCGGGACGCGAGGGCACGACACAGGTGCTTATTATGAATCCGAGCGGCGGGATTGCCGTCAGTGATTTTACCTATGTAAAAACGTTTAATCAAGACCCGATTATCAACAACTTTACGCCGACTCAGGGAACTGAAAACACGTTGGTCGTCGTGAACGGTGACAACTTCCTAAAACCGGATCCGACAGCCGTTACGGAAAAGGGTGTCGATGCGTATCGACTGATCGGTTCACGGATTTTGCTCGACGGAAAAGAAGTCAATCAATACCGATATGACAATTCAGGAAACATTCAATTTGATTATTATACGGTTCCGGCTACGGAAGCCTTGATTCAGCTCGATGCGGGGACGGCCGTTTTTTCCGATTTTTATGAGAATGCTTCCGTCGTCAATGATGATACCGGAGAAGTTGCCCTAAAAACCAATGATGAAAACGGCAATCCGGCGTTTAAGACGGCATCTTCTTTCTACAGCATCCGCTATACGGGAAGCGCCTATTATGCCTATGATGAATACGGCGTTGCGGTAGGGCCGATTTCCATGGCTTTCAATGCGGTTACGGGAGTCACAACGCTTGATATTTCAGGCGGCCCGAGTTTTACGGCAACAATGGACAATCACCTCGTTCGTGCGGCGCCGGATACATCCGGTGAAATGACGGCAATCTTGGCGGATTACGCCGGATCGGTTACGCTTAAGACGATTTTGGATGAGCGCTTTACGCTGAGTTACAATTTCAGCGGGGATGCCATTTTGACCAACGGTATGGACAAGACTTATACCGTCCTTTATGACGAGACAGACGGATTGGTGGCGCAGGATGCGCTCGGATTTACCAGACCGATTGAAACCAACACAGACGGAATTGTCCTTGACGGGACACAGCTTTATATGATTACGCCTTACATTGTCAGTACCGCAAACGGCGCCATCACAGGAAACCGTTCGGAAATCCTGTCTAAAAATCAAATCATGTTTTACGTTCCGGCACTCAGCACCGGGAAAGGTTACAAAGATTTGACGGTTGTGAATCCGGATACGAAAAGCGACAGTAAAACGGGACAAAACGGTTTTTATTACATTCCTCAAGCGAGCTCAAGTCCGGTTATCACGACGATTTCTCCTGAAAAAGGCTCTGTTGACGGGGGCTATTTCGTGACCATTTCGGGAAGTGAATTTGAAGACGCGGCAACCGTGTACGTGGATTCGGTTGAAGTGCCCGAAGCGGATACCTACGTGGCATTGGACGGCAGTTACATCACCATAAAAATGCCGGCTTCCATTAAAAATCTGATTGATGATTACGGTGTTGACCAAATGGCCGTTCCGGTCGTGGTTATCAATGCCGATGGCGGGAACGCTTACAAGGAAAAAGGATTTACGTATATCATTCCGATGTCCGATCCGGTGATTGAACAGATCATTCCGACGGGTGGGTCCTCCAACGGCGGCGAAATCGTCGAAATCATCGGCTATGAATTCCGTTATTACGAACCTTATGAAAATCTTGTCGGAGATTCAGGCTACAATCTCGGAGATACCTTCCAAGACCTTTACAACAATGGTATTTGGGATGATTTGCTTTCAAGTTCGGTTGATCCGAATGCCGTGCAAAGCTATCCGGAAGTCTACAACCCTTATTATGACGTTTATTATGAATCGCCGGTTCTTCCAAGTGTTTATTTCGGAGAAAAAGAAGCGAAGATCGTAGAATACGCCAAAGGTTACATTAAAGTCATTACACCTGCCCATACAGCCGGAACGGTGGACGTCTATGTCATTAACAACGATTCGGGTGTGAGCAACAAGGTCAAATACACGTATAGTGCAACGAATCCGACCATCAGCAAAGTCGTACCGAATTTTGGGAAGCGTTTGGGCCTTGAGCCGAAAGACCTCTATGGGACAAAATTGTATTCTTCCATTATCTACGGCTATACGGATGACAATCCGGACGACATTGTGGTGCTCGATGACGTCGATGCGCTCGTACGCTTCGGTAGCATTGACAATGCCGATCTCGCCCGAACAGACACAAATTCCGGGCTGATCAACAGTCAGCGCACAACGGTCAACCTAGACGGCGGACTGATGGTGACGTATTACGGTGACCTCAATCAAGTCAAGGTGACCCTCACCGAAAACAACATCGTTTACTCGCGTACCTTTGCGTATAATGACAGCACGGTCTATGTGCCAATGGATATGCTGCAAAGCGCCGCCGGGAATTATTACATGCCGTTTGGCACAAAAAATGTGGATGCGACGACATATTCGGGAAATGTTTATGAGTATGTAAAACTTCACATTGAGGACCGTCGGTTGATTGTTGAACGCGGGTATGCACCAAAAGTTGTGTATGACAGCGATACACACGTCGTCGTTTATACGCCTGCTTATTACACCATCGGAACGGTTGATATGACGTATACCAATACGGACGGCGGTACGGTAACGACTAAATTTACCTATACCAATCCGGCAAGCGAGCCGAAAATTTACAATATTGAACCTCAGACGCTGTCGTATGACGAATCGCGCTGGTTGGTTGAATCTTCCGTTGACGGGGGCATCGACATTGAAATTACCGGGGAAGATTTCCGTGACGGCATGGCGGTTTACATCGGTTCCTACACGGCGACGGTAAAAGAAGTGACGACAAAGACCGTGAATGGTGTGACCTATGATTTGATCGTTGCCAACATCCCGACGGGAAGCGCGAACGATATCAATATGGAATATCAGATTATGATTCGCAATGAAGACGATGGTTTGGCGACATCGGCCGATCTTGACAGTTTGATCGGTCCAAACTACGGTGACGAGACATTGCCTTACTACTTTGTCTACAGACAGCCGCTTTCCAGTCCGAGAATCGACACGGTGACGCCGACGAAGACATCGATCTATGGCGGCAATCCGGTTACTATTGTGGGAAGTGATTTCCGTGACGGCGCTTATGTGATTATCGGAACGCGTGCGGGAATTCCAATCTATGATGCGACTTTATCCGAACGGGGAACGGTGCTTGAATTTACGACGCCGACGAATATGACGCTCGGAACCAAAACCATACAGGTGCTCAACGGTGACTATGGGATTGCCGTAAAAGAAAATGCCATCACCGTAGTCTCTGCGCCGACCGTAGAAAGTAAAGTTTACGACGAAGATGGCAATGCCATCAACAGAATCCACGTCACCGGCGGACAACGCATTATGATTAAGGGAACCAACTTTGACGAAGGCGCAACAGTTTATTTCGGCGGAGAATGGTTGACGTATAAAACAGGAGACAGCGTCGCCGAGTCTGAACAAGGCGTTTATATCGACGACTCAATTCATTATGTAAAAGACGGCTACAAAGGGACGGATGTCGAATTTGTAGACAGCGAAACGCTTCTGGTTACAACCCCAGAAGTGACGTTTGAAGGCGATGTTACCATCGTCGTTCGAAACGGTGACGGCGGGATTTCAAGCGATAAGACGACACTGGAATACACTGTACCGATTCCGGATGATCCGACCGGACTCAAAGTCGCCGTCGTAGACGATCAATACATTAAACTCTACGATTACGTTTCAGAAACGGCACAGTATTTTGAAATTTATGTCTATATGGGCATTAAGAGCAACACGGAATTGACGAGCAACAGCTACAGGGATTTCCAGTACCTCGGTATTACAAACATCGAGCCATATAAGATTGCGGAACTGCCGGGATTCGACCGTATTGCGACGGGAGAACGCATTGTCTTTGTCGTCCGCGCCGTCAACAAATTCGGACCTTCAGGGTATTCCAATCTCGCTTACTTAACGTATGCAAATATTGAGAACATCGAGTCTCTCGGGCCGACGGATTTGGACGGCGCCATCGGCGCGCCGACCGATTCGGATTACGACGTTCAGAAAAACGGCAGTTTGACTGACTTGAATTTTGCCGAGGCGCTCTCGGGGTATACTTTGTCGGTTGATTTAACCGAATCGGTGGACGACAAAACGCAAATCAAGCGCTTTGTTTTGCCGGAAGCGCTTGTGTACGGCGGGACGACCAGTATTACGGTCAACGCCGCCGATACATTGTATCGATTTACGCCGGTGTCACTCAATACGACCACTTTCAAAAGCGTCGCTTCTTATTATGATGCCTATGCGCGTTTGACGGAAAATGTCACTATGACGACGGCCAGATCCTACCTCACATCCGCCATACAGGCACTGCGAGGGAAAAAGCAAGTCTCGAAAATTTACAACATCAGCTTTGACGTCAGTTCAAATGATGTCGTCAAAGGATACACCGCACTTGCGGGTACAATGGATGTCACATTCAATTATGATGCATCCGCTTTGACGACAGCACAGGAAATTCAAATTCAGCTTTACAAATACAATCCGCAGACCGGCGCGTTTGAACCTTACGACGATCTGCTGGATACCGTCGGAAACCGCGTTACGGCGCGAATCAAGGAAGCCGGCGACTACGTTCTGCTGACGAATCGATAGGAAGAGGGAGGAAGAGATGAAAAAAGGCATAGCAGGATTTTTGATAGTCAGCCTTTTGGCAACGATGATGGGAACGACCGCATTTGCGGCTACCACTCCCTTTGATACGTTGGTCCCGCAATATACAGCGATGAAGGTGGATACGTCAAACGCCAATACGCTGACCGGGACTGTCAACGGCACACAGATTATTTCAAATGCCAGTTTTATTGATATTTCAGGGACGACGGGACAAGAAGCCATTGCGCGAATGGCGGCTCTCGGTATCGTCAAAGGATATGGAGCCAACCGTTACAATCCAAATGATGCGGCGACCGGTTACGATGTACTCGGTGACCTCGTCCGGTTATTGGGGTCTGAAGCCGCTGTTATGCAGCGTGTTTACAGTCAAGTGGGCTCCTCCTCTTCGACGGATTACATCAATCGCCTGATCGATCAGGAAGTATTGACCGAGGCACAAACGCTCGGCATCGTGCCAACCAATCCGACCAATGAAGAAATTTTGAATCTCGACCAAGCCGCAACGAAAGAAAAGATTGCGGTTTGGACAGCAAGAGCCATCGGAACCACGGCCAATTACAACCAAAATGCCGTCTTTAGCTTTAGCGATTGGGCCTCGGTAAACCCGACGTATCGTGCGTTGATTGAAGACCTCGTAACGCAGGGCACTGTTCCGCTGAGAAATGATGGGACATTCGGACCGAAATCCACCCTGACGCGCGGAGAGACGGCGATGATTATGAAATCGGCTCTGGAATCGGTGGCAGCCGCACAGGGCGTTGCCTCCGGATTTGGGTTGGTCATCGGTGTTAAACCTGAAACCATCTATCAAAATGACGATGTTATCAGCCGAAACACCGTTACGGTTCAAAACACCGACGGTACGGTAACCCAACTCGTCTCTGAGTCACACAGCAAAAATGATGTAAAATACGATTACGTCGTCTACAAGAATGGCGTGATTTCAAACGGTAAATACCTCGGTCTCGGCGATGAAGTGGAATACATTACGCAAAACGGGAATCTGGTATACGCTCAGGTTATGAACAATGATTTGATTTTAGAAAAAATCAACGCCGATGCGGAAGCGGATGTCTACAGTACCTTCCACTACGGAACCGTTTCGGAGATCAAAACCGAAAACCGATTCAATAACGGGAAATCGGTTATTACCGAAATTTATCGCGTTGTTGATGTCTCGGGCGACGTGTTTGATTTGCTCGTCGATGAAGACAGCTATACCGGTGAGCGACAAGACATTGTTACCTATAAAGCCGGAGCGGTCGGCGGTGTGCATTTGCTGACTCAAGGCGATATTATCGAATATCTCGTCAACGGGAATGATGAAGTGGTCTATATTAAGGTGGCGCCGCTTGAAGAAAAAGTGATTTCCGGAACTGTACGCGAAGTCACGGACATCACGGACGAAAGCCCGGCACAAATGACCGTCTACGGTTATGACGATCAGCTTTACACATTGCCCATTGCCCCTTATGCGAGTCTTTCCATCAATGATCGCGTGACAACCATCGACAACTTCGTGTATGGCATGCCGGTGGATGTCAAAGTCGTCAACGGGTATATTATGAACGCTTCCGCAGAATCCTACAGCGCGGAGCCTGGGTATATTCCCGAATACGGTAAAATGCGCATGGGCACCGTAGATACGCTGTATCAAAACAGTTTTATTGTGGCACTTTCAAGCGGATTGAAAGAAGTGTACACCGTGGCATCCGATACGCAATTTACCAAAGACGGTAACGTGGTTTCTTTCAGCGCCCTTAAAGTCGGCGATTCCGTTAAAGTGTACTTCAGCAGTATCGGAGAAGCCGATGCCGCCAAAGTGGAAATAGAAGCACCGGAAGTACTCTTTGAGAGTATTTATAAAGGAAAACTGAAAACGGTTAACAATGCTCGGGGAGAAATTCAACTCGTCGGTGCAGACGGTGTTTCCAATCCTCAGTACATTACCAACAACACATGGACATCGGCGGACGCCTCTAATATTGCCCTGAGCATTGACGATCAGACAGATATCTATGTCGGCAATCAAAAGTTGACGACGAACGATCTGGAACGCAAATACACCGGGTATCGCGTTTATGCCGTTGTAAAAAGTGTGTACGGCAGACCGACGGTTGTGAAGTTGACCGTGGCCACAGGACGGGAGAGTATCTACTCAAGTAAAGTTCAGAGTGTCGATCAAACACTCGGGGCATTTGATATCACTTTGAAGCAAAATTTTGCGCTCACAGAAGGAACCATTGTGATTAAAGACGGACTCGTTGTTCCGAGCAGTAAGATCAGTGCCAGAGATACGGTGTTTATCATTGCTGAAGGCGGCACCACTGGCAGTTATCAGGAAAATGCCATGGTGGTCAAGCTCGTTACACCTTACGACAATATTTTCGATACCATTCGCATCGGTGCGGTAGAGAGCGTGGGGACCAATACGGTCACACTTAAAAACTACACTTTCTATACCAATAATGCGATTAATGCAGTGGATTCCGGAACCTCCGGCTATTACAAATTCTATACCGATACAGTCATCAAAGACATCACCGATCCGGAAGATGTGCTGACCATCAATCCGACGACTTTTTATCATGAGTCATATTCGAGAAGTGAAAATATTGACACGGCTTACCGGGCCAGCATTAGAGGCCTCCAATACAAGCGCTATTACACGTTTATGGTATTAAGCGAACTGGATAATTCCATTCTCGCCATGAACATGCGCCATAAAGGGCTCATTGACGGTGAGGAAATTGACGATACACTTTACGAGGAATCTGAAATCGCCAAAGCGCTTGAAGAAACATATGTGGATGCGGTGCTTTCGCGTGGCATTGTGACAGCGGACGATACCACTTGGGATCGCTTTGAAATCACCGATTCTCATGACTGGACAGAGTACACCGGACAGTGGACGGCCAATACGGCAAATATCTATGTGAAGTATACCGATGCCATTGTCATTAAGAACAATTCCGTAAAAAGCGTGGATGATATTAAAGTCGGAGATTATATTTACATCATGCGCATTAACGAAGAAGCCTTGATTATTTTCGTCGAGGACTAATCGAATCACTGCGCCGGAAGTTAGGAGAAATAGATGAAGCGAAAAAGTTTGAGCTTGGTTTTATTAATGGTCATTGTGACGACGCTGATCTACCCGCTGTCCTTCGCACAAGTCATCTGGGTGGACGGGGGCATGATCGGCGCGCAGCAGCTTTCAGGGGATTATACCTATCAGGAAGTGACTTTTATCACGGGAGAGCCGGTACTTGTAAAAGGACTGATTTCTTTGCCGACAATTCCGGCCAATAAGGACACCTATACGCTCAAGTACGCTTTCACACTTGAAAATACCGAGAAGGGAATCATCATTGACCGCAGTGTCACCTACGATGTAGAAGCCATCCAAAACGGGTTGCAAACGACTTACTCAAAGACGCTGAAAAGCTACAGTGAGACGATTGAGACGCCGAAGGGAACCTATACGTTGGCTGAAGGATCACTGTTTGAGTCGAGAATTTATGAAAATACCCCGGCAGTCGATTACTATTCCGGAAACATTTATGGAAAGCGGACGTATTACCTCAACGGCGATTATATGTCAAACGAGGGATATGTGACCTATGACATTGAAGTGGCACCGATCATTGGGTATTCCCACGAGTGGGGCGACAGTGAAACGCGAGTAGAAAATATGCAAATTGACAGTTATGTTTTAAATGACAATTATACCGCCGGCGGAGACGAACCTGAATACGTTTTAGAATGGGACGGAACCGTTGATTTGGGAATGTCTTCGACTCAGACGACCAATTTCTTTTATCAAAATATCGATCAGCAGACGAATCCGTCTTACGGCAGTTATTTTGAAGTCAGAGCGGAAGATAATGTTCTGACTTACAGCTATGACTTGCCCGTGGTAACAGATGGTGAAATTGATACGACGACAACCAAGCGGGCGACGGGAGAAAAGCGCATGACGACGCCGGAATCCGTTATACTCAGCACTCAAGCGCTCGTCAGTCCGAAGATTTTGGACATCGGAGGACACTGGGCACAAAATGAAATATTTTTGCTCACATCGCTGGGGGTTTTCGATGCAGACCTCAATTACTTTGTCCCGGATGCTTCTATTTCCAGACTGGAATTCGGTAAGGCGATGGTTGTGGCGACTGCGGGAATCCTCCCGGTAGACACAAGTGATCCACTGGGATTTAAACGGTTGAGACCGGGAACGGAGACACAACTTCCTTTTTTGGATGTCGATGCTCAGGATCCGGATTATGATTATATCCTTTATTTGAAAGAACACGACCTCATGTCCGGGAAAAATTACTACTTCAAAGGGGACGAGCCTTTGACGAGGGCAGAGGCCATCGCGATTATGATTCGTGCCTTGGGCATTCAGTATAAAGCGCCGGCACCGCCGTACAGTACGGGATACGTAGACGATGCATCTATTCCGGAGTGGGCCAAAGACTATATTTATATGGCCAATGAAATCGGTCTTGTAACCGGAACGCCGGATGGATACATTCACCCGAACCAATATGTGACGAAAGCGGAAGCGGCGGCTATGATCTATAAGTTTGTTCAGCACCTCAAAGACGAAATTACTTATGACTACAGAGATAAAGTGTTGAACCGATAACAGAAAGTGCAACGTATGAATCAAAGATATCGGATCAGAACGACAATCAGAATGACAATCAGAAAATAAGAT
>JASUTA010000030.1 GCA_030445805.1 Clostridiales bacterium | reverse complement strand
CCACACAAACAAAAACAACGATGCATATAACGTTACAATCGATTCAGAAGACAAAACAAAAGTAGATGTTAACTTTGATGGTGGTTCAGACGATCCTAACCTTCTTCCTGAAGGAACTGCTTATATCTACGTAGTAGAAGATGAGTTCCAAGACCTTTGGGAAAATGGCAACGACGACTTGACTTACAAACTCGAAGTTGAAATCGACGAAACAGCTCCGGAAGTAGACGAACTTACTGTACCGGATGATGCTCAAAACTATGTAACAGTTACATTTACAGAAGACATCGACGCAGATTCATTGGATGAAGACAACTTCATGTTGCTCGAAGACGGTGAAGAAATCGATGGCGCAATCAAAACTGTAAAAATGACAACTGGTGAAACTGATGAAATCACAGTAACATTCGACGATGACTACGAAGGAGATTACACACTCGTACTCTCAGGCGTTGAAGACCTCGCCGGAAATGAAATGACTGAAACATCTGTTAACTTTACAATCGATGATATCACTAATCCAGATGCAGAAAATGATTTCACAGTATCTCTCTATGATGCAGGTGAAGAGGATCAAACACTCGTTATCAACTTTGGTGAAGAAATGGCTACTGATGGCCTCTTCAGCATCGATGACGTTGAAAAATACTTCGTTACAGTTGGCGCAACGCAATATGCAATCGCTGACCTTGAAGACGTAACACTTGATGTTACAAACAGCGGCAAATCTTTGGAAATCTTGATCCCTGTGGATGAAGACAATGACAACCCGACAATCGCTGCAGGCCCAGGCCTCTTCGAATTGACAAGAGTTGCAGACGTTGCAGGTAATAAGATGGTTGATGGTGCTGGTGATCTTGTCCTTTCCCAAATCCTTGATATCGAAGATCCTACTGTAGATGGTATCGGATTCTCAGCAGCGCTTATCTCTTCTAGCGAAATCCAAATTACTTTTGATGAAATGATGGCTGGATTCGAACTTTCTGAATTCACAATCGCAATCAACGGTGAAGATGTTGATACAGACAACAATGGCACTGGCCTTGCAGTTTCTGACATCGACATTACTTGGGAAAATGATGACGACGTAACTGATGTTATCATTACTCTTGATGATGCACTTGATTCAACAGCAGTTGTTACTTTAACTTCAACTGTTGCATATGCTGAACCGGCTGATGCTGAAACAGTAAATGCTCGTGGTGTTGCTGCAGAAGAAACAACTGTAGCTATCGCTGATGAAGCAGGTCCTGAATTCGTTGAAATCGCAAATGCTACAACAGATGAAATCTATGTAGTATTTACTGAAGATCTTGATAATGATGGTAATTTGGGAACTTTGGTAGCTCAAGACTTCGTTGTAACGCTCGAAGGCGATGAACTCGTACCGAACGTTGACTTTACTACAACGATCTATGGTAACCAAGTAGCTATCACAATTCTTGACTATGAAGCAGATGATGATGTAACAGTTATCACTAAAGACACAATCTACTACCTCCAAGATGATCTCGGAAACGAAGCAGTACCTATGGATGAAGAAGAAGACATCGTAATGGAATAAGTTCTTATTCCGTAACAATCTAAAATTCAAGTTTAAACCCCCTTGGGATTTCCCAAGGGGGTTTTTATTAATGCCGGATTCTTTGCTCATGACGGCTGTTATGTCAAGTAAGCGCAAAATAAAAGGGCTACCTTACGGTGGCCCTTGATTTTAATTGTTACTCCTACTGTTTGTTTCTATTTCTATATAAAGTTCTGTACTAAAGTTCTGTACTTATTAAAGTTCTGTACCGGATTGTTCCTTCGTGACGCGGGAGAGTGCCAAGCCTAAGATTGCCCAGAATACCGGAGAGACATGGACTGTAGAGTCATTGAAGAAAGCACCGACGAAGTAGGCAATCAAGGCGGTGAGGAGTGCTGACTGCCAGACATCTGCATAAGTGAATTTCAAAGGACGCATGCGTTTTCCGGCGCGTATCAGCAAGATGATGTGATAAGCCAGATAAGCCGCCAGTGCGATTAAACCGCTGTTGATTGCGATATTGAGATACAAGTTATGGGCTTTGTCGACGACCATGGTTGAGGTGCCGTATACGTTGTATTTCGCCACATAATCGGACTGAGGAAATACCAGAGCAAATGTGTCGGCGCCGTATCCGACCAGCGGACTTTTCAGAATCAGAGGGAAGGTTCTGGACCAAATGTACCCACGGGCGGAACCGAGCAACTCTTTGCCTTCAAAACCGATGGAAGGTGCTTTTTCAATACTGTCGAATTTGCCGTAAAGATTGATGTAAGAGAGATTTCCATCGCTGTCATAGCCAAAGTACCAAGGATCATCTTTATACTCAAAGGTGAGCAAATAGGAGCTGTTATAAGCGGTTAAGTAATTGGTGACATCCTTGAGAACCTCTGAATCGAAGTAGATGTGGTGTTTACTGTTTTGTCCTGCCGGTTCGATCGGTTCGCCGTCCAGTGTGTATGAAATGACCCAGTTTTCCGCACCGGATTCATCAATGCTCATTGTAAATGTGTGACCGTCGATTTGAGCGGTTACGGCATCTCCGTCAACCGTTAGATCCTGAAGGACGAATTGAGTGGAGACTGAAGTGAATATGGATTTTAGCCGCATGGTGATAAATCCGTCCGAGTACCATTCAAATCCTGCGGCAACAATGACGAGCGCGAGGACAACTGCAACTGCCGCCTTGGCATTTTTAAAAATATGTTTCCGGTTAAAAAGGATGAACACCGGGAGTGCAACGGCAATGGCGACAAGACCGCCGCGAGCCGAAGAGCCTAAGAGATTGAAGAGCACCAGCGCCGATAAGCCGCCATAGAGAATCTTAAATCGCCACTTCGGTTCATAAAGCATAAACGACAGAATGACGGGCAAGGTAGTCGCCGACAGGAAGCCAACGTAATTGTAATGGTAAAGCGTCTGAACGATGACTTGGTAGTTGATGCTGTAGACGGCTTCATAATCGGTGCCGAGTAAATTGAAAGCCGTTACGAAGGGGCGTGTCAGACTGTTGAACACCGGATCGTACCCCATGTATTGGATGATTCCGATGCCAGATAAAAGCGTTGCAGAGGCAACAAAGGCCCTTCGAATCCATTTTAGGGTTTCATCCCGCCAAGTATGGCTGTAGATGAGCAGGAAGACGGCAAGATAGGAAAGCCAGACGAAAGTGCTTTCATATCGATCTAAATAGCCGTTGTTGGCAACAAACACATTGACGGAAAAAAGATCCGACAATAGGATGAACGCCGCGAAAACAAGTGTGGAGATAACGACCGGATCTTTAAAGGAAAGCACTTTTTCTTTTATTTGCCTGTAAGCGAGGAAAAGCAGTGCAAAAATGCCGATGAAGATGATGACATGTGATTTGAAAAAAGCGTAGCTGTCATAAAAAGTCGTCTGATTGGTGTACCATGAAAACTGATTCATAGGGTATTCAACTTTTGAAACGCGCACCAAAAGGGGAACAACAGCCATAAAGGCAATCGTAATCCAAAGGGGCAGTCGATCCGAAAAGGATGAGCGCTCCAAGCGATTTTTTTTCTTATTCATATGTAGGCCTCTTTTCAGTAGATTCTACCCCCATTTTACCATCATTCCCGCCTCATTACAATTTCAAGGCGCTTACAAATCACCCGTTAAAACCATCGCTTCCAAACGTTACAAATCCATTAATAATCCGGGAATGCTTTGATTCTGAAAGCGGCCTATAGTATAATGGGGATGAAGATTATATACTCAAGGAGACATACATGGAAAACAGGCCATATGAAGACGAAATATCTCTCAAAGAGCTGATTTTAGCGCTCTTGTCCGGGTGGAAAATGATTGCCGGCTTTACAGCGATTGCTGTCCTTCTCGCCGCTTTGTACGTTTTTGTCATTGCGACCCCCACGTATGAATCGACTATCGGCGGGTTGATCAGCATACCGGAGACGACGAGTACCAAATACGGGACGTACACGTTCCCCTCCACGAATAAATCGGATTACCTCAGCATTATCACAGGAGACGAAGTGCTGGGAAAAACGATCAAAGCACTGAATCTGGATACCACAATCGAGACACTCAGAAAACAGGTGTCGGTTTCTACGGAAGATGAATCGAGCCGATTTACCATCTCAGCGACGGCAGAATCTCCGGAAGCGGCTCAACAACTGGTACTTACAATTTCGGATATCTTTGTTGACGAAGCGAATATCAGCATTAAGGAAAATGCCGTCAACTTTTTCCTGAGAGACTACTATGTGAGTCAGCAGTCTATTCAGGAAAGTTTGAGCAAACTGTATGAGCAGCTCAATCGCCTTGAAACGGATTTTGCCGACCTTTCCCCGGTCATTACACTGCAAAAACTCATTACGGATGATCCGACATATGCGGCCCAAGTGGCCAAAGATCGCGGTGTTGCGATTGAAGACCTCACCGATGAAATGATGCTTGAAGAGGTGGTCAATGAGAACTATGTAACGGTTCAGTCCAATATCATCGACTTGAAAAAGAGCATTCAAAGTCTTGAAGTCTCTTATGAAAGCAACCAAAAACTCTATGATGAACTGCTCGTAGAAGAAGACGCCATCAATGACTATTATACAAGCGGAAGTGAAGAAGCGCTCAGTGAGGGCATGCTCGAAGTGGCAAAATCAAGAATTACGCTCAATTCCTATGCGACGTTGCCTGAAACCAGAACCTCTCCAAAACGCGCCATGACAATGGCTATAGCACTGGTACTCGGCGGCATGCTCGGCGTTTTTGCGGCACTGTTTAAATCTTACTGGAACAACAACTAAACCGGAAGGAGGGAGTCTTTTGATTCAGGAAAATCAAAAAAGCCTCATACGGCTGCACATTGTGCTCGACGCCGTTATGGCGGCCGTTGCTTTTGGACTCGCCTACTTTGTACGATTTTATACGACGCTGTTATCCGAGGGCAACAGCGTCCTTTCCATGTATGAGACGCTTATTCCGCTCGTGTTGGGCATTCCTGCGCTTTTACTGCTGTATAACCTTTTCGAACTTTATGATATCAGTCGAAGTTTCGGAAAATACGATATTTTCACTCGGGTGTTCAAAGCCAATATTTTGAGTGGGCTGCTTGTCTTAGCCGTACTTTTTATCTTTAAGATCAACGATTTCTCCCGCTGGACACTGGCGATGTTTTTTGCCCTTGACGTTTGTTTGACAGCCGGTACGCGCATTTTGGTCAGACGAAGCCTCAGAAAGCGATTTACAGAAGGCAAGCATCTGAGAAACACACTGATTCTGGGCTATAATGACATTGCGGAAGAACTCATTCGGCGTTTGATGGAGACACAGGCTTCGGGCTATCAGATCGTCGGTATTTTAGACGATTATGTCAATGTCGGAAAACGTCTTCATTCGGCACTGGTTCTCGGGAAGGTAACCGATCTTGAACACAAGCTTCAGGTGTTTGACATTGATGTGGTCATCATAGCACTTCCCGCATCGGAATATGATGAAAAGTTGGGTGCCATTTTACATATTTGCGAACGGACGGGCGTCAAATCTCAAATCGTGCCTTACTATTACCGTTATATTCCCGCGCGTGCTTATATGGATGATCTCAACGGCTTGCCGATTATCGATACGAGACATGTTCCGCTGGACAATTTCGTAAAAGCCAACTTAAAACGCATTTTTGACATTGTTTTTTCTATTTTTGCACTGGTTTTGACGTCGCCGATTCTCATCGTCAGCGCCATTTTGATTAAACTCACTTCTCCGGGGCCGATTTTTTTCAAACAAACACGGGTGGGGCTGAATCGAAAATCGTTTGACATGTACAAGTTTAGATCGATGGTGGTTCAAGCACCCGCTCAAGAACGAACCGAATGGACAAAGCCGGGTGACCCACGGAGAACGCGATGGGGAGAAATCATGCGCAAGACGAGCATTGATGAATTGCCTCAATTTTTTAACGTCCTTGCGGGAGACATGTCCGTCGTAGGGCCGAGGCCGGAACGCCCGTATTTTGTGGAACAATTTAAAGAGAGCATCCCCAAGTACATGATTAAGCATCAGGTGCGTCCGGGAATTACAGGATGGGCACAAATCAATGGGTGGCGCGGAGATACAAGCATTGAAAAACGGATTGAATTCGACCTTTACTACATAGAGAATTGGACGTTTGCTCTGGATTTAAAGATTATTATTTTGACGGTATTTAAGGGATTAAACGATAAGAATGCTTATTAAAAAAAACCATTAAAAACGGATTGAAAAGATCAGGCGCGTTTCAGTGAGATGAAACGCGTTTTTTTTATGTGCAAAAAGCGGCAAAAAGTGACGCAAAAAAGCGGAATTTTTTGCAAGAATGAAGCAGTTTCAACGAATAGCGGATTTTTTATAATTCGTTTATAATTCGTTAAAAATTGACTGTTATAATGCCGGTAGCGCTTATAGATGAGAAGACTATTTTATGAAAGGTTTGGTTGTCAAAAATGAGTGAGAAAAGCAAAACCGGATCGAAAAGTAAAAAGAAGATCCGAAAACGAGTGATTGCCATCGTGCTGATTGTCGCGTTGGTTGGAACGGGCACTTTCCTTTATTTGAGGAGAAATGCCACGAGTACAAGTACCTCTGACACAGAAATGGTAACCTATACTGTAGCGACGGGAAATATTTCCGAAACTTTGAGCGGAAGCGGTACATTGGAGCCGGCAAACTCTTATTCTGTGACGACCTTGGTGACGGGTGATATTTTGTCATCGGATTTTGAAGAAGGAGATATTGTTGATAAAGACACACTCCTTTATGTTGTGGACAGCACTGATGCAGAAAATTCATTGACAAAATCAGAAGATTCATTGGAGCAAACGCAACGCAATTATGATCGAACAGTAGAAACATTGGATGACCTCAATGTAAAGGCAACTTTGGACGGACGACTTATCGATCTTGAAGTCGAAGTCGGAGACAGTGTTTCTGCCGGAGAAACAGTTGCAACGATTCGAAACAGTGATACGATGTCCATCGTGCTTCCGTTTGTGTCCGAAGATGCAAAACTTATTGCGGCCGGAGATATGGCGATCGTGACGCTGGACGGCACTTTTGAATCCATTGAAGGTGTGGTTACGGCAGTCAGTAATGTCGATGACGTGCAAACCGGAAACGTTTTATCGAGAGATGTTACCATTGAAGTTTCCAATCCGGGCGGGATTACGCCGACAACTTCGGCAACAGCAACGGTCGGAACATTGGCTTGTCTTGATGCGGCCATTTTCGATTACAAAGAAGAAGGCGATGTTAAAGCGCTTGTATCCGGTGATGTAACGGCGATTAATGTCTCCACGGGCACATTCGTACATAAAGACGACGTCCTCTTTACTATGGAGAGCGACACGCTTTCGGATAGCCTTCAAGATGCGGCTTATTCTTTGGATAATGCTAAATTGAGTCTCGAAAGCCAACAAGAAGAACTGGATAATTACAGCATCACATCGCCGATTTACGGGACGATCATTGAAAAAAATTACAAAGCGGGCGATACACTTTCCAGCAATGCAGGAACCCTCTGTACCATCTATGACCTTTCTTATTTAACGATGACACTCGATGTGGATGAACTCGACATCAGCAAAGTCAGCGTCGGACAAACGGTAACCATTACAGCCGATGCGGCAGACGGAAAAACCTATGAAGGAACCGTTACAAAAATCAACATTAAAGGAACGACAAGCAATGGTGTAACGTCTTATCCGGTAACCATTCAAGTCGATGACACCGACGGGTTGCTTCCGGGGATGAATGTTGATGCCGAAATCGTTGTAGCTTCCACTGAAAATGCACTCCTCATCCCGATCAGTGCTGTCAGTAGGGGCAATCGCGTTTTGGTTCAAAGCGATGCGACATCTGCGACAGAAGCATCGACTTCGGGAGCGGGACCGGATAGTGCTGCAAATGCGGGGACAGATGCCGGGAGCGGTGCAATGGAGACGACAAGTTTAGGTGGAACTACAATTCCTGATGGCTATACCTATGTAACGGTTGAAACCGGACTCAGCGATGAGGATTACATTGAAATTACTTCCGGGCTCAGTGAAGGCGATGTTATTATGTACAGCCAAGGCGCATCGACCACGGTAACGGAAGTGGATTCCATGTTCAACAATTCAGGCGGACCGAGTGATACCGGGGGTATGCCCGGAGGCGGTTCTGCTCCGTCAGGCGGACCGGGAGGGGGCGGTTTCTAATGGAACAAACCCCTATGGAACAGACGCCTTTAATTGAATTTAAAGACATTCATAAAATTTACACCATTGGTGATACAGAACTTCACGTCGTGGATGGCGTTTCTTTCAAAATATACAAAGGTGAATTTGTCGCCATTGTCGGGCAGTCGGGCTCCGGAAAATCCACATGTATGAATATCATCGGATGCTTGGATAAACCAAGCACCGGGGCATACTATCTCAGTGGTGAAGACGTCAGCGACATGAATGATGATGCTTTGGCAGAAGTAAGAAATAAAATGATCGGTTTTGTTTTCCAGCAGTATAATCTGCTGCCGAAACTGACCGTTAAAGAAAATGTGGAAGTTTCGATGCAATATGCGGGCGTTTCTAAAAAAGAGCGTACCGAACGGTCGCTGAAAGTTCTGGAACGCGTTGGTCTAAGCACAAAACTGAAAAGCCATCCGAATCAACTCTCCGGCGGACAGCAACAGAGGGTATCCATCGCAAGAGCGCTTGCGGGAGATCCATCCGTAATTCTGGCAGATGAACCGACGGGAGCCCTGGATTCAAAAACGGGGATCCGCGTTTTGGAACTATTGCAGGAATTGCATCGCGAAGGCAATACCATCGTTCTGATTACCCACGATAATGCCATTGCTAAAAAAGCGGAACGCATGATTCGCCTGGAGGACGGAAAAGTTGTCTTTGATGACGCAGCGGAACATTATGTCCATGAAGAGCGTGACGATGAAGGGGAAGAGGAGGACGACGAATGAAACTTACAGAAACCTTTCAACTCGCGCTGAAGAACATTTTATCCAGCAAAGTGCGTGCATTGCTGACCATGCTCGGCATCATTATCGGTGTCGGTGCCGTCATCATCATCGTCGGACTCGGGAACGGTCTCAAGAATTACATGACGGAAAGCTTTGAAAGCATGGGCACCAACCTTCTAACCGTTAATTTAATGGGACGTGGAAATTCCAGTTCCCGTACAGTTTCCATAGATGATATGTACCAGCTCGTCTATGACAACCCGGAATATCTCGCTGCCGTTTCTCCGACAGTCAGTGTGAGCGGTACCGTGAAAGTCGGGACGGAAACACTCAGCTCTACCACCGTAAGCGGCGTCGGAGAAGACTATGACGATATGAATCGAAACGGCATTGCAAGCGGACGGTTCATTCAGTTTATCGATATCGACAAATACAAAAAAGTGTGCGTCGTGGGAAGCTATATTTCGAATGAATACTTCAGCGGTAACGCCGTCGGAGAAACCTTAAAAATCAATGGGACAAAATATACCATTGTCGGTGTTCTTGACGAAGTCGCCAGCAGTGAGGAAGGGGACTCGGACGATGTTATCTACTTGCCTTACAGCGTGGCTCAAAAAATTTCCTATACAGGGCGGGTTTCAAGCTATACCTTTGAAGTGGCTTCCGATGATGTCGTCAGCGACGCCAAGACGTTGATTGAAGACAAGCTTTACAGCGTTTACGGCAGTGAGAACTATTATCGAGTGACCAGCATGTCTGAAATTCTTGATACCATGACCAGTATGGTCAACATTGTGGTTTTGGTGCTCTCAGCCATTGCGGCCATATCCCTGGTTGTCGGCGGCATCGGAATCATGAACATTATGCTCGTCTCCGTTTCGGAGCGGACAAAAGAAATCGGTATTCGGAAATCACTGGGTGCCAAGCAGCGCAATATTTTGACTCAGTTTGTCATTGAGGCGGCTACCACCAGCGCCATGGGTGGGCTGCTGGGCATTGCATTCGGATTTATTGTTTCGGAGGTGGCAACGCGCGTGATTGCTTCTATGACGGAGTATGATATCACGGTGGCGCCATCGATTGATTCGGTACTTTTAGCCTTTGGTATTTCCGCATCCATCGGCGTCCTGTTCGGATATCTTCCGGCAAAAAAAGCGGCGAAGCTCAATCCGATTGATGCTTTGCGCTATGAATAGTTAAGAATAGATACGGAGGGAAGACAATGAAAAAAATACTGGCAGTGGTTCTGTCCCTTGCCTTAATGGTTCCCGGAATTTCATCGGTATCCGTTGCGGACACGACCTCTATCGTCGAAAAGACCGTTCAGGCGCTCGGCATTATGACGGGTGATGAGAACGGCGATATGAACCTGAGTAAAACCATTACAAGAGCCGAATTCACGGCAATGCTCGTTTCGGCTTCAAGCTATAAAGATCGCATCAGTTATTCATCCAATACGTCCGTTTTTAAAGACGTCAGCTACACGTACTGGGCGGCACAACACATCCGTGTCGCTGTCAATGCCGGATGGATCAGCGGCTATATAGACGGAACCTTCAGGCCGGATTCCGCTGTCACTCTGGAAGAAGCGGCAGCGATGACGCTGAAGCTGTTGGGTTATGACAGCTCCAATTTGTATGGGGCTTACCCGACGGCTTATCTTGAAAAATTTGCGGCACTCGGACTGGATGACGGCATCACGGCGACAAAAGGTGAAGCCCTCACGCGAGAAGATGCCATGTACTTGTTTTATAATTTGATGAGTGCTCAAACGGCTTCCGGCACAATTTACGGAGAAACGTTGGGTTATTCACTCGACACTTCGGGACATGTGAATTACACATCGGTTATTTCTGAAGACATTAAAGGGCCTTTCGTCATCGGAGATACCTCGCTTAGCGCATTGGTACCATTCAGTATTTATACGGCGTCGATTTACAGAAATGACGCGGCGGCTTCCATTTCCGACATTGAAGATTACGACGTCGTCTACTACAATTCTGTGACGAAAACCGTTTGGGCATACAGCAACAAGGTGTTCGGCCTCGTGACGGCGATTTCGCCTAATGCGGTCAGTCCGTCGGCGGTTACAGTGGGCGGCAACAGTTATACCTTGGGAACCTCAGAAGCTGTTGAAAAGTTTTCTTCATCCGGCGAGTTTTCCACAGGGGATACGGTGACACTTTTGTTCGGAATGAACGGTGAAGTTGTGGATGTCGTTCCCGCAAGTGCTGTGGACTTTGCAAGCTATGGCGTTGTCTTGGGGAAAACCACATCGACTTATCAAGATGCTTCCGGTAAAAATTACATGGTGGATGAAGTTTCTGTAGTGACTACGGATGGCGTGGTACGCAGTTTCTCAAATGCGACGGACGCTTCTGTTATCGCCGGACAACTCGTATCGGTATCCTATTTAAATGGGGAAACGACGATCAAAGTGGTCAGCAAAAAATCCGTAACCGGAACGTTTGATTTCGCAACCATGAAACTCGGTGCTTATACGCTGGCGGATGATGTTGAAATCATCGATGTCAATTCCGACGGCAGTTATAAAGTGATTTATCCTTCAAGATTGGACGGAAAGACACTCAATAGCACCAATGTCTTGTACTATGGATTCAATGAAAACCAAAAAATCGCATTCCTGATCCTCAATGATGCAACCGGTGATTTGAACAGTTACGGTCTCGTAACGAAAGTTCAGGAAAATGAAGTAACCCTATCAACCGGACAAACGGCTGTGGGAAGTTACACCTACACGTATCTGGTCGACGGGTCAACGCGATCCGCTACAACCACGGCTTATTATTCCGCTGAATCGACGGGTGGTGTGTGCGTTAAAACCGATGACGGTGTTTTGGATGATCTCGAAGATATGAAACGCCTTTCGGTCAATGCAGTCTCCGCGCTTTCGGTAACTTCCGGAAGCCTTGTATACAGCGTTTCGGATGACGTTCAAGTTTACTATTATGATGGAAGCCGTTATACGCTTACAACACTTAGTGCCGTCTCTAATCTGGATGCCTACACGTTGACCGCGTATGTGGATAAAGGGTTCTCCGCCGGTGGCCTCGTTCGCGTGGTCTTGGCGAGAAATGCAGAATAAAATTCACTCTGACAACCAAATAGTCATTTTATAATTGAAACGACTGCAAGGCCTCAAATGCTTTGCAGTCGCTTTTTTTTACAGTTCTGTTACTTGCATTGACCCCAATACCCACAGAGCGTATAATAAAAAGAGTGTTCACGATTTGAACGATTTCGGAGTGTGAGAATATTGGAATTATATGAAATCAATATGTTAGAGGTTATACAGCGCCACGAGCGCATTTCCCAACGTGATATTTCCAATCAGGTGGGCATTTCACTCGGCATGGTCAATCTCCTGATTAAAAAGTTTATAAAAGTCGGATTGGTAAAAGCGGAGCGCATGGACGGCAATAAAGCGCGATATGTGCTGACGCCGAACGGACTTGCCTATTTGTCCAAAAAAACAGTCGATTATGTTTCGCGATCTTACCAAGCGGTGCTTAAAATCAGAAACCATCTTTCTGAGATCATTGAACGCGCTTATGAATCTGAAGAAATCGTGTATATTTACGGAAAACGCGACGAGGTCTGTGCCATTTTGATTGACCTTTTGGAAGAACGCGGTATGACCTATGTTTTTCTTCCCGAGGAGGGAGAAGACGGTGCGTTGAGTCGACCCGAAAAATACGTTCAGTGGCAGGGCATACATGAGGGTGGTATTTACTTGCTTTCTGAGATAGGAATCGGTGCGGCATATGAATAAAGGGCGTGTTTTTTCGGAGCAGGCCGCCAAGATTTTGGCTGTATGGATACTGCTTTCACTCAATATAACAAAAGTGATTTATTTTACAGAAACGTTGCGGTTTAATGCCGCCATTTCAGATGTTTTTTTACCGATTGCCGCAGTGATATTGCTCGCTTTTTCCGTGAAAAAGGGACTGCGCGCGACGTTTCCCTATCTGGGTGTATGGATTGCCCTTGCCGGGTGGATTGTACTGACCGGTTTGCTGGCGATTCAAAATACGGCAATTGTCGACAGCGGTCTGTCCGGTCTCGTTTCAGAGCTGATTAAGACACTGATCTGCATCGCTTATTTTTACATCGGGTATCACACCTTTAAAATTTTATCGTTTGATGGATTCAGAAGAACCTGGATGGCGGCAGCGCTACTCTTTGTTTTCGGCGGATTTGTAATCTATATTGCGGCGCAACAGGGCATTTTGTTTATGGGTGACAATCCGAATTACTTTACCTATTACATGGGAACGGATACCGACCCCAATCACGCGGCGACGTATCTGTCCATTACGGCTTTTGCCATGGGTGCGTTTCTCTTCTTTGTTCCGGGGAGAAAATCGAAAATCGCCATCGGCAGTGTGCTTTTCTTCGCTGTTGTCGGGCTCTTTGCAACGGGTTCGCGCGGGGGAATGATCGGATTTGCGACGGGGGCATTCTTTTTGGGGTGCGTCTATCTTTTCTCCGGAAAGCGCCGGGTGATGACGGCCATTTTGATTGTGCTGATTGCACTCTTAGGGTTTATGCAGTTCGATCACCTCATTTTGGACGATCAGCTGATGACGCATACCCTTTATAAATTCAAGAATTTTGATGACGGTTTAGAGGTGCGCATGAATCTGGGGAAAGCGGCACTCCTCATGGGTTTAGATCACCCGATCTTCGGCGTCGGGCGCGGCAATTATGAAATCAATAAAGCGCCTTATTTTGAAGCGATGGGTGCCGAGGAAAAAGGGGATATTGCACACAATACTTATGCGGGCATTTTTGCAGAGACGGGTGTTGTCGGGCTGGTGCTCTTCTTTGCGCCGCTGTGGCTGATGCTTTTGGCAGCATACAGGCGTTATCAATCAGACCCCGTGCATTTTAAAAAAATGAAGATGATTTGGGCGTGGGTAGCGGCGGCTGTTTTGGCAACAGGCGTTCAGGCGCTTGTGCTCAACGTTGAAAATCGCCGATTTCTTTGGTATTTATCCGGCGTGATGATCGGATATTTTGAAAGTGGATTGTCTGTTGAGGCCATTCTTTTTGCAGGGTCATCTACAGATGAACATAAAAGCAAACGGCAACTTCGCAGATTAAATGCCCTGTTGGCTCTTCTGCTCGGTGCGCTGTTTCTCTTTTCGGTATGGACGCTGAGTGTGCCGATGCGACTAGAGCAATACGATACTTCTCAGACAGTCGAGTTGCCGGTTGAAACGGAAGCCGGCGTGCCGGTGACCTACGCCTATACGCTCAACCTGCGGCAAAACGATGCTAAGACAGAGCGCCTTGCCGTCAGCATCATTGAAGAAACGTCGGCAGGGGAAACAATTACGCTGGATACCTACCGGTATACCGGTGCAAACGGTACGATTCAGAGAACGGTCGTGCCGACGGCAGACGGGTCAAAGCTGTCGGTTCGCTATCAAAAAGTGGACAATATAGCATCTTATAATATGATGCCAAATTGGGTGGCGGAAGGAACGCGTGCGCTTGTATGCCGGTGGTGGTATTTGCAACCTGTAGTGCTTAGCAACAAGACTCAGGAAACACACTGGGTAGACCGAGACACAATTGTTCAGAGCACAGATTTTACCCCTGCCATCGGTACCGTTTTCGGAGATTCAATTGAGCTGATGGGTATAACGGCAGTACCGTCCGAAATGGGTGTTGAAGTGACTTTTGAGTTTAAGTGTTTGAAACCGGTAGAGTGGAATTATACATTTGTCTTTTTTGGATATCCCGATAATCTGCACTTGATTGAAGAGAGCAAAATTGTTTCAGGATATACAAGATTTTCTCTTGAAACAGGAGAAAGCGTTCAAACTGAAAATTGGATTTCAAATGAAAACTATACACTCGCCTATATCATTCCCTATAATCAAGGTGTCTTTAGATTGAGAGGGTATTTTTACTATAAAGATGGCAGTGATACTGTACAAAGGATCTATCTTTCAGACGGCAAGACATATGCCCCTGAACTCGGCTGGCTCAATATCGATCAACTTATGAAAGAGGCGGAAAAATGATGACAAACAAATGGATCAGAAAAGCGATGTGGATGGCGGCGGATATTGCTGTGCTATACCTTTCATTCTACTTTGCTTATCTCATCAAATTTGATCAAATAGCGGGAATCCCGAAGTCGATCACAAGTCATTTGGTTGAAGTGATATCCATTATGGTTGGGATAAAGTTTTTGGCCCTGCTCATTATGCGGATGTACAGTAAAATTTGGCGATTTGCGGGCATTACGGAGCTGGTGGATGTTGTGGTGGCTTGCGGACTCGGAAGTGCTGCGACAATGGCGATGCTCTTTCTCATTTCCAGACAGCCTGAGTTTAATATGATTCTCGTGCCGCGGAGCATTGTACTCATTGCACTTATGTTTGATATTGCTCTTGTAGGTGGCATTCGTTTTATCTATCGCATGCTGTTTCACGTGAGTCCTAAGGAGATGATTCGGCATCAACTGAAAAAACGCACCTTGATTTACGGGGCGGGTCAAGCCGGGGTGATGGTTCTTAAAGAAATCAATACACAGGATCGCGGCGATTTTTCTCCGATCGGTTTTTTGGACGATGACGATGCAAAATACAATCAAAAGCTACATGGACTGCCGATTTACGGTGGACTGGAACACCTTGAAAAAGTGGTGGTTAAAGAACGCGTTGAGGCAATTATCGTCGCTATGCCGTCCGCTTCTCAGGAGCGCATAAAAGAGATTTTGCATGCGGCCAAAGAAACCGGTGTGAAGATCAGTATTCTGCCGAGAGTTTACGATATACTGGACGGCGCGGTGGTCACATCAAAGCTCAGGCCTGTGGAAATAGAAGACTTACTCGGCAGAGATCCCGTCAAATTGGAAAATGATCTCATTAGCGGCTATGTCGCCGGAAAACGTGTCATGGTAACCGGTGGCGGTGGGTCTATAGGTTCGGAACTGTGCCGGCAATTGGCAAAATTTAAACCCGTTCAACTGGTGATTGTAGAAATCTATGAGAACAACGGATATGACATTCAAATGGAATTGAAGCGTTCTTATCCCGAACTTGACCTTCACGTAGAAATTGCCTCTGTTCGTGACCGCATACGGCTTGAAGAAATCTTCACACGTTTTCGACCGCAGGTTGTTTTTCATGCGGCGGCTCATAAACATGTTCCGCTTATGGAGGAAAGTCCGGCGGAAGCCATTAAAAACAATGTATTCGGAACGCGTAATGTCATAGAACTCTGTGATGAAACCGGCGTTCAAAAATGTGTGCTTATTTCAACGGACAAGGCAGTCAATCCGACCAATGTCATGGGTGCCAGTAAAAGGCTTTGTGAGATGCTCGTTCAAAGCTATTCGAAAGTTGCAAAGCATACCGGTTTTTCTGCGGTTCGATTTGGCAATGTACTCGGCAGTAATGGCAGTGTGATTCCGCTCTTTAAGCGCCAGATTCAGGCCGGTGGACCCGTAACGGTGACGCATCCCGATATCATCCGATATTTTATGACCATTCCGGAGGCCGCTCAACTGGTGATTCAGGCAGGAGGGTATGCTTCCGGGGGAGAAATTTTTGTTTTAGACATGGGTGAACCCGTTAAAATAGACGGATTGGCTCGAGACTTGATTCGGCTTTCAGGGTTTGAACCGGATCGAGACATTCAGATTGTATACACGGGATTGAGACCCGGAGAGAAACTATATGAAGAATTGCTCATGAGTGAAGAAGGACTCGGCAAGACCAATTCAGAGAAGATTTTTGTGGCGCAGCCGATGTCCTTGCCCTATGCGGAACTGATAGAAGGCATTGAATCCCTTGCGGATGCCTTTCATGATTCAAGTGCACTGCGTACGGCTCTGATGAAAATTGTACCGACCTATGCGCCGACGGAAGTTTCAAACGGTGAAAAGTAAAGGAAATTTATAATGAGGGTGAGTTTTCAAAACATAAAAAAACAGTTGCAATCTAAGCGGATTAGATGGACTTTGGTCGTTCTGTGGGCACTTGTTATTTTCTCCATGTCACATATGAACAGTGTCATTTCATGGTATTTGACCGGTGAAGTGCTCACGGTCATTGAAACAGGGGGCGTGGATTCCGAGACGACTTTTGAAGATAAAATGGCAAGTTATGAGGAAACCGATACGGCGTATCAGATGTATTTGCTTAGGAAAGTCGCTCATGTCACGGAATATTTTATATTCGCCGTGTTGTTGTTTTTAGCTTTTGAATGTTCGCTATCTGCGAAAAATGCGTTTTTGGCAACTTTTTTGACCGGGGTTTTATACGCCGGATTTGATGAATTTCACCAATTGTTTATATCGGGGCGAACGGGATCGATTGTCGATGTCGGTATTGATTCTGTAGGCTTGATGCTTGGTTTGCTCAGTCTTTACTTATTCAGAAAGGGGATGAAACGGTATGCCTCGTAAAGTGGTTCTCGTTGCGGAAACCGTTATGGACGGTGTCGGCAAGCATGTAGTGGACATTATTGAACATCTGAATAAGTCTGAATTTGATCTTCACGTCATTCATGGAACGACGCGGATGGATTATCGGTTTGAAGCGGCTTTGGAAAAATGGAGCGGGAACGGCGTCGCTTTTTATTCGGTGTCGTCTCTTCAGAGGGAAATTCGACCGGCAAGTGATTGGAAAGCCTTTAGGCAAATAACGGGTTTGATTCAGGCGATTGAACCCGATGTCGTCCACTGTCACAGTTCCAAAGCGGGGGTTATCGGGCGATTGGCTGCAAAACGATGTGGTGTTTCAAAGATTTATTACACCCCGCATGCGTATTCGATGCAAAGTCAGGAAAGGCAGACGGTTAAACGACTGATCTACCAGTGGATTGAGCGGATTTTAGCAAAGACGGCCACTACGATGACTTTTAATGTTTCGGAAGGCGAAAGAGCTTTTGCGCTTGAAATGAAATTAGGCGACCCGCAACACTTTAAAGTGATATATAATGGAATAGACAGGCAATTTTGCCCGGGTAAGAAAGCGGGATACCGCAGTGCGTTCGACATCCCAGAGAATGCTTTTGTAATCGGCTGTGTATCAAGACTTTATTATCAAAAAAATCCGCTTGAGTTTTTGGAAATTGCCGAGAAGCTGTGTACCGTTTCCGAATCGTTTTATTTCATTTGGGTGGGCACCGGAGAAATGGCGGAAATCGTTCAATCGCGCACATCGGATGCCGGATTAAACAATCACGTTTTTTTTGCGGGGCACCAAACCGATGTGGATGGATACTTGGCGAGCTTTGATGTATTTTTGTCCACGGCACGCTATGAAGGACTGCCGTATACCTTGGTTGAAGCAATGCGTGCAGGATTGCCGGTGGTTGCCACGGATGTCATTGGGAATAATGAAGTTGTGGCCGACGGTGTAACGGGCTTTTTATATGAACCCGGGGTCGTTTCGGATGCGGCTTTGCATATTGCTAAATTGTTTGAGGATTCAGCATTGCGCGAAAAGCAAGGAAACGCCGCAGAACAGCGGTTTGTGATGTATTTTACGATTGATCGTATGATTGAATCAATCGAATCGATGTATCGATAAAGAAATGATTAGATAGTGAGGAAGTCATATGGTCTATTTAAAGGTCAAGCGGGTTCTGGATATTGTACTTTCAACAGGTGGGCTTATTATTTTATCTCCTATTTTTTTAGTGCTTATTGTAGCGATAAAATTGGACTCTCCAGGACCGGTTCTTTTTAAGCAAAAGAGGGTTGGCATTCATAAGCGTCATTTTTATATATTAAAATTTAGAACCATGAGAGTTGATACACCGAAGGATACGCCGACGCATTTATTAGAAAATCCGGATCAGTGGATTACAAAGGTGGGTAAGTTTTTAAGAAGGACTTCCCTTGATGAATTGCCTCAAATTGTTAATATTTTTAAAGGTGATATGAGGGATGGTTATGGGGTTGGAATACTAGATGTTGTGGTTTAGCAAAATGAAAACGAACTTGACATACTATATGTTGTGTTTTGAGGTGAAAAACCCGCAAACCCAGTAAAATCAAGGGTTCTAGAGGCTTGAGATAAAGATAGAACGTAACAGAATTGAGCATAAATCACAGCGGATTTGAATTTGAAATATACCGGGCTTAATTGATTACAGGTCGAGAAAAATTGCCCTTTTACATAACCACGGTCAAGATGGACAGACGATAAATTGAGGTGAACCAAATGAATAATCGTGGATTTACTTTAATTGAATTGATTATCGTTATTGCAATACTTGGGATTCTTGCAGCCATTGCAGTTCCGAGATTGTCTGGCCTTAGTGAAACAGCAGAGCGAGCAGTTTGTAATTCAAATTGTAAGGATATTGAAAAATTGTACGAGGGATGGCTTGAAATGAACAGAATAGATCACTCTGATTTAGTATTTGAAGAGTTCGTTGATGGTTCTTATTCGGGAGAATGTCCTACTGGTGGAAGTTATAGTTATGTGAACGGAGAAGTTGTTTGCAGTGTTCATGGCGAAGCTGGTGAGGAAGAAGAGGAAAGTACTGTTCCGTTTTTGTAGTGATTGGGTGTGTAGTTCGACGTGAGTATGGTGAAAGGACTAAAACAACAAGATGTAGCATAAGGATTGTCAAGAATAACGTTTGTTATGCAATATGTAGTGTTTATCCCATCAACATACTAATGTTGAACTCGAAAATACAAGATGTTGCATAAGGAAAAAGTGCTTCTGCTAGATCTTGCGTAAATGGTAATAATTTCCAGAGAAAATTTTCGAGGTGAGTATGGTGAAAGGACCAAAGCCACAAGGTGTAGCATAAGGGTTGTCAAAAAAAAGTTTGTTATGCAAGATATAGATTAGAGCAACTACTCGAAAATTTCGATGAGTTGAAGTCTGTAAATTAAGCGGTTTAGTATATACTGAAAACTAACGGAAGGGGTGAAGTAATGAACTCAAGAATAATCATGTATCAGACCGAAGATGGTTTAACAAAAATTGAAACAAATTTTGATGGAGATACTGTATGGCTTTCAATAGATCACATGGCAGAGCTATTTCAGCGTGACAAGTCTACAATCTCTCGACATATAAAAAACATTTTTACTGAGGGCGAACTTGAGCGTCATTCAGTTGTTGCAAATTTTGCAACAACTGCGACTGATGGGAAAACCTATCAAGTTGACTATTATAATCTCGATGTGATCATATCCGTTGGTTACCGGGTAAAGTCATTAAGAGGCACACAATTTCGTATTTGGGCAAATAAGATCTTAAAAGAGTATCTTAAAAAAGGATTTGCAATGAATGATGACCTTCTTAAAAATGCAGGAGGCGGAAATTATTTTCAAGAACTCCTTGAACGTATTAGAGATATCAGGTCAAGTGAGAAAGTCTTTTACAGACAAATACTTGATATCTATGCAACAAGTATTGATTATGATCCGAGAGCATCTGAATCTATTGAGTTTTTTAAGATAGTGCAGAACAAAATGCATTTTGCAGCTCATGGTCACACAGCTGCAGAAATTGTTTATCTACGTGCCGATTCAGACAAGGACTTCATGGGGATGACATCCTTTGATGGAAAAAGCTTAAGAAAATCCGATGCATCTATTGCAAAGAACTATTTACAGGAAGATGAAATTAAGATTTTGAATAGATTAGTCACGGCATATTTAGAATTTGCTGAACTCCAAGCAATTAGGCAAAGGCCAATGTATATGAAGGATTGGGTAGGAAAGTTAGATGACTTCATCAAAATGAGTGGAAGCGAGTTGCTGGACAATGCAGGAAAAATTAGTCATGAAGAAGCTAAAATCAAAGCAGAACTGGAATATGAGAGGTACAAGGAGCGAAGTAAAGATCAATTGACACAAGTTGAAAGAGATTTTATAGAGCATGTGAAGACTGCACAGAAGAAACTTGAAAAGGGTAAGGGTTAATTCCATCGAATTCGATGGGTTT
>JASUTA010000029.1 GCA_030445805.1 Clostridiales bacterium | reverse complement strand
ATTGGATGACTCACAGAAGCAATTGGAAGCAAGTAAGCTTGAAATCAGTCAGGCTGAAAATGATTTAAGGCTTTTGAACATTGAACTTGAAAAAACCATGGCGGAAGTGGAAGAAGGCAAACGCGAACTGGCGCTGTCTACTGAGGAGATTGAAAGACAGGAGCAAATCATTGCCAACAGCAATCAGGAACTCGGTGATTTGAGAGAAAAACTGCAGGGGATTGCCATACTCAGGCTGGATGTTCTATCGGCGGTCAAGGGTTCGATTGAAGACGTTTTGGGTGAAACCAATCAGGCTGGAGAACCGCTTGTTACGATCAGTGATAATGGGAATATCATCATCAACGAGGGTCTCGTATTCAATCGCTACTCCTACAGCATCAAAGATGAGGGTAAAGCATTACTGGACGAGTTGGCAGTAGCCTTTGAAGAAGTTCTGAGCGACCCGGATGTCAGAAACAGTATAGATGCCATCAATATCCAGGGGCATACGGATGATCGCGGAACGGGCAACAGCAACCGCGAACTGGGATCACAGCGTGCGACGGCGGTGGTCAATTACCTCATGACCTCAAATCCTGAGCTGGAAGCATCCTATGCTTCTTATTTCCTGGCGAGTTCTTACTCGGAATACCGACCGGTCAACGACGGGACAACGGAAGCGGATTATGCGGAAAACCGACGCATTGAAATCAGTATTATTTTGAAAGATGCTGAAGTTCAAAACATCATAGACGACTATTTGAAAGAAACTTTAGAAGAATTTAATACGGGAAATTAACGGCCCTCTGAAAAAAAGACGGCCCTCTGAATAAAACTGAAAAGAGAATTGTTACAGCCCCCCAAATAATGTCATGGGATTGTAATTTGTTTTTCATTGTCCGGCAACATCGGTCATGTATAATAGCGAAAGCAGACATATTCAAGGGAAGCATGGCTTCACGACACAGAAAAGGCAGGTATTGTCTATATGAAAAAAGGGATAAAGAGGGGGTTCGTCATCTTGAGCGCTTTTGCGGTGCTCTGGAGTTCAACGGTCTCTTTTGCAGACTACACAACGCTTTATGAAACGGCATCTGAAGCGGAATATTACGCAGATGGCGTCACGCATCAAACGATTCAAAAATTAACGGCATCCGGATGGATCAACCTCAATGTCATTCGGATTGATTTAACGAAAAACGTGGAAATGACGGTCGTCACAGATGACTATTTATCGAGCCGGGACGCACTTTCCGATCTCGTCACTCAAAACAATGCCGACGGAAAAATCGTCGCCGCGATCAACAGTGACTTCTTTGACACGGATCACAACACAACGATGGGAAATTTGCTCAGAGACGGCGAAGTCCTCTCTACGAGCATCGGATACCCGGACTTTGCAACATTCAATATTTCAAGTATGGGACTGCCGTTTGTGGCGTATCTGAATTCAACGGTCAACACGGTCTCCAACGGCAGTTACACAAAGAAAATCACGTATATCAACAAGCCGTACCTTTCTTACGATCGCACCATTTTGTATGATGCCAACTGGGCGAAGACTTCTTACGGCAATACGCTCGGGGTTGATATTTTGGAAATTCTCGTAGAAGGCGGCGTTATCAAAGAAATACGTCGAAGCGGGGAGCCTTTTGAAATCCCGGAAGATGGCTATGTCCTTTCTTCCGTCGGAACGAACATCGGCGAAATGGCTTCAAATTTTAAAGTCGGCGATCAGATGACTTTGGATTATGATGTTAACTTTAAATATACGAATTTATCCATCGGCGGCGGGGCTCAATTGGTCGCATCCGGGAAAGTCGTGGAAAATTTTACGCACAATATCGCGGGAAATAATCCTAGAACCGCCTTGGGCATCACGAAGGACAGAAAACAATTGATTCTCGTCACCGTGGATGGCAGAACCAATTCCTATCGAGGTGTTACCCAAACCGAAATGGCACAATTATTGGTTGAACTGGGCGCTTATGAAGGCATCAATTTCGATGGCGGCGGATCTACTGAAATGGTGGGCGTGTCTCCTTGGACGGGGAGCCTGTCTATTTTGAATACACCGTCGGATAAAGTAGAGCGCAATATGTACACGGGTCTTGCCGTAAAGAAAGTGACATCGGAGGATTCGACTTTGATGTCCGTTAAAATTACGGCCAAGCGTACAGATCTGTACATCGGTAGTCCTGTAGCTGTTTCATTGAGTGCCATTGATAGCAATTATGATACGATCGGCGTTTCAAACGATCAGGTGACCTGGTCTGTAGAAGGTCTCGAAGGGACCTTTGAAGGCGGCTATTTTACGCCTTCCACTTCCGGAAAAGGGACGATAACCGCTTCATATCAAGGTTTGACAACCACTCAGGCGATCGAAGTACATGCCGATGCGGTCAAGCTCAACGTCGTTCCGGGGAGTATCGAAACAGCGCTCGGCGTTGCTACTCCGCTTTACTTCTCAGTTCAGACGGCAGACGGCGATACCGTGGTGATTTCTCCGGCTCTGGTGAGTGCGGAAATCGATGGCTCACTGGGGACTTTCAACGGTGAAACCGGTGTATTTACAGCGGCAAACGCTTCTGCAAAGGGATATGCAACATTTGCATTTGACGGACTCGTGACCTATGTGCCGATAGCGGTCGGGTCGGGTCAAAAAATCCTTTACAATTTTGAAAACGATATGGCACAATTCGCAAGCTATCCCGTAACCGTTCCGGGCGGGGTATCCCTTGTTGCAAATGCGGGAAAATCAGGCAGTGCGCTTAAATTGGATTATGATTTTACGACAGAAGATGTCACGCGTGCGGCGTATATCACGCTTACCAACCCGGTTTCCCTTGCTGAGGGAACGCAGTCCATAGGTCTATGGGTAAAAGGTGACGGCGGCAATGGTCACTGGCTCAGAGGGCGCCTCGTCGGTGCGGACGGCACTGTGACGAACTTGACTTTTGCCCGCTATGTCGATTGGACGGGATGGAAATACGTTTCGGCTGAAATCCCGGATGGGGTTCAGGCGCCGTTTGTCCTCGACAGAATCTACTTGGCGGAGATTGAATCGTCTCAAAAAGACAGCGGTTCCATTTTGATCGATGAAGTGGATGCGGTGACGCCGATTGCCTCGGATATTTCAGTTCCTGCAAATGTAACCCGAATTAAACCGGAGAGTGCTTATGTTTTGCCTGAGTCACTCCTCGCATCCAATGCGCTGATTCGCGTCGGTTATTACGATGTGCTCGATCAAAACATCCAGACTTTGATCGAAAAGCAGCAGGTTAAGTTAACGGGAGTCGGGGTTGGATACAGTGCAAGTGAAACGGCCGGCATGACCGTTGTCAAACTCAATAATGCAGGTGGATACATTCGCACAAATGGCGGCGGACAGTGGAGTGATTTCCTTAAACTTCTGGATAGCAATTCAGGAAAACCGATCGTAGTCGTTATGAGTGATGTGAACAGTTTTTATGATGCGATGGAAAAGGATTTGTTTTACGAGAAACTCGGAGAAGTTGTGGATTCCGGCACACCGGTTTTGGTCACTTTCCCGACGACCAATGCATCATTTGCCGTCTACACCAGAAACGGCGTCAAAGTGGTTATGGTTCCAAAGAGTACATCCGGTTTAAGTTATTTATCGGTGGGGACGTCTGATGGTGCCCTTTACTTTGAATCGACACCTTGATAAAAGAAGCCTATGAAAGAATATTTTGAAAAAGTATTTTGAAAAAATATGAATCGGACAGCGCCCTGTTTTTAGAGGGCGCTGTTTTTTTATATGCTTTATCAATACGGCAAAAGCCCTGTCTGCGTGCTATAAAGCCAATTGACGTCTGCCCGGATAAAAAAGACGGCGAAATGGAGTGCAGAAAACCGATTAAAAACCATTGCGTGTAAGGCGAAAAACAGCTCATTACTACGGCGTGCTTCTGTATATTAAAATAAAGATCAATTCAGAAAACTAAAATACCTTAATAATAAGAATAATTACGTTCTTTCGCGTAACCTAACATGTATAGTATAATAAACATGGAAACAAGGGGGGTGCGTATGAGACGTTTTTTGATTGCCGGACACGGCACTTTACCGGATGGCATTTTAGATGCTTTCAATAGAATTGCCGGCGGAGATGACCGCGTCACTGCCATTGATGCTTATACGGATCATACGGCACTTGAGGATGCAATGGCACCTTTTTTTAAAAAAGTAAAAGATGACGATGAAGTGGTTGTGTTTACAGACCTTCTGGGAGGCAGTGTCAATCAATTCTTTTTAAAATTTTTGGATAGACCTCATTTCCATTTGATTTCGGGTAGCAATTTGGCAGTGGTTATCGGTGTGCTTCACATTCCTGAGGAAGGGTATCTATCTAAGGAGCGGATTGAGGAAGAATTGGATCTGGCTCGAAATCAACTGGTGTATATGAACGATTACATAAAGACGTTTTCTTTTGAAAACAATTTTGAAACATGAGGAATGATTATGGCGATCATACACGTTAGAATTGACGACCGTCTTGTCCACGGACAAGTGGCGACGATGTGGACAAACTACCTGGGAGCGACGCGCATTATGGTTGTCGACAATGAGGCGGCTAATTCGGAAATCATGAAGATGTCTCTGAAACTGGCAACGCCGACGGGTGTCAGCCTATCGGTTTTACCGGTTGAAAAAGCGGCGCCGCGAATCTTGGAAAACCGATATGAAGGTCAACGTGTGCTGATGATTATCAAGTCACCGATGACGCTTTTGAAGCTGGTTTCGCTCGGTGCGGTTCTTCCGGCTGTCAATGTCGGCAATTTGACATATGCGGAAGGCAAAATCAGTGTCGGAGAGACTGTAGCGGTTTCAAAGGCTGAGATTGAAGCTTTTCGGGCGTTGCATCAAAAAGGGGTGACTTTTAATATGCAACTTACGCCGTCGCATCCTGCCGAAGATTTTATTGAATTGTTGGGTGACGTGCGATGATCAATCAACTGAGTAAACGGGAAATATTGATGCTTAAGCACCTCATCAATGCCAAGAAGCCTTTGAGCAGTGAAGTGCTCGGCGTGATTATGGGCACATCGCCTAAGACAATTCGAAACAGTATGGAAATCATTGATGAAATCCTCAAACTGACCGGCGGTGGGAGAATTTCTTCAAAGACCGGCAGTGGACATTCCGTCGAAATTTACGATGAAAATGAGTTCAAGGTTTTCATGCAAACCTTTAATGCCAAATATTTCGATGATTACTGGATCCCAACCAATACGTCTTCGCGCGTTTCTTATATTATCAGACGATTGCTTACCGCAAACGGATACATTAAAATCGAGTCACTCACAGAAGCCTTGTATGTCAGTCGGGTGACCATTACAAAAGATTTAAAAGCCGTACGCTATGAACTCGGCACCTACCATTTGAGTCTGGAGAACAGGCCTAAATACGGCATTTGCGTCAAAGGAACAGAAATGAATCTGCGTGTGGCGCTTGCCGATTATATGGACGCGGATGAAGATACCGGAAGCATTGAAGATGAGGATGTCGATCTTTACAACGGAGATCCGAAGCTCATCACCGATACGTTGGCAAAGGGATTGTTTGAACGCGGCATTTCTATCTCAACAAATTCTTTGAGAAAATTGGTTCGTATCATTATCGTTTCCGAGTTTCGAATTCGACAAAACAAATATTGTGATTTCAGTCAGGAGGAACTGACTGAGATCGAGTCCCTTGCGGAATTTGAACTGGCACAGGCGATTGTCCGAGATATCGGATTCGGTGATTGGCCGGTTTCGGAAATCACGGCACTGGCAATTCTGATTCTGTCCAGACGCAATATTTCAAGAAATGATCCCTATGATATTCGAAAAGAACGCCGCCATTTTGAACTGGCAGGGCGTATCATCGAATGGATTTTCAATAGAACCGATGTGGACTTGACGGTCTATCCGGAGATGAGACAAGAGCTTGCAAAGCATCTCCGCGGGATGACCTATCGATTGAATTACGGGTTGGAAAAGCGAGATGTCGGGATTTTGGAAAGCAAAGGGAGCAATCCTGCTTTCGAATACGCCATTATTGCGGCTCAACTGCTTTCGGAGAAGTTTGGAAAACCGGTGCAAGAAACTGAAATCGCATATCTCTCTTATCGCTTTTACAAACACTTTCAGGTGATTTCTAGTCATCGGCGATTGAATGTACTGGTTATTCTTTCAAACGGTAAGAACACGGCCGATTTATTTATCAACGAATTGATGGCTTCTTTTTCAAAATACATTGACCGCGTGGATGTCATTGAATTCTATGAAGTACCGTTTGTCAGGATGGATCCGTTTGACTGCATTCTGACGGATATTCCGGAGATCCATTTTAACGTTTTGCCGCCCGTGGTGCGCGTGAATTACTTTTTCAATGAAAATGATTTACTCAAATTACGTCATTATTTTACGAATAGTCTTTTGAATCTTCAACTTTTTAGAAATTGTTTCCGACCGGAACTGTTTTTTCGTGACATCGACGCCCGAAATAAAGAGAGCGTGATTCGACAAATGGTTGCCAAAGCAGGCGCTGTGCTTGATTTGCCGGATGATGTCCTGACTCAGGTTCTGGAAAGGGAGCGCATTTCATCGACAGAGTGCGGAAACAGCGTCGCAATTCCGCATACGCTCTATGCCTGTTGTGATCAGCCGAGCGTGGCAGTTGGCGTCTTAAAGCGCCCGATCGTATGGGAGAAGGAACGGTGCCAGTTGGTTTTGCTGGTATTCAATGGAAGAGAAGAGTACGCCCCGTTTTCCATGCTCAGTTTGACCAAGGCGGCGACGAAAAGCATCCACTTTGTTTACAATCTAATCAAGGCACCTGGCTTTCAAGAAGTTAAGGAGAATATAGAGGAATTCATCAGTCACTATGATTTTTGATGCATCCCGGTTCAAAGCCCGAAAAACAACAATTAGGAGGATTTGGTTTTATGATTACGAAGAAAATGGAAGTAACGAATGCCCTTGGTTTACATGCGCGTCCCGCATCTTTGCTTGTGAAGAGCGCTTCTAAGTTTAAATCGGACATTCAAATGTCGTTGAATGGGAAACAAGGATCGCTGAAATCCATCATTTCGGTTCTTTCTTTTTCGGCTAAAAAGGGAGACGTCGTTGAAATTACTACAACAGGAGAAGATGAAGAAGAAGCGATGAAAGCACTTGCGGCGCTTTTTGAAAGCAATTTCGGCGAGTGATGCATATCAAAGGGGGATGGATATGAAAGGAATAGCGGCTTCTAAAGGGTATGCGATCGGTCGTGCCGCATTGCTCAGCACAAGCGAAATCGAACTGGACAGAACACGGGCATCAAGTGTTGAAGCGGAACTTGAGGCGCTGGATAAGGCGCTTGCGGAATCGCGCATTCAGCTTGAAGCCATTCGAGATAAAGCGGCTGAAAGCATCGGAGAAGAGGAAGCAAAAGTATTTGACAGTCATCTTTTGCTTTTGGAAGACCCTGAATTTATGGGTGCGGTCAAAGACAAAATATCAGGGGAAAAAATGAGAGCGGCAACAGCGGTTTCCGATGCAACTGATTTTTTCAAGACGATGTTTGAAAGCTTGGATGATGATTATATGCGTGAACGTGCCGCAGATATGAAAGATGTCGGTCATCGACTGGTTCGCAACTTACTCGGTCACGGCGAAGGCAGTTTTAAACGTTACGATGAAACGGTTTTAGTGGCGCATGATTTGACGCCTTCCGATACGGCTCAAATTGACCGCAACACTGTGGCAGCCTTTATTACAGATATCGGCGGCGTCACTTCTCACAGTGCCATTATGGCGAGAAGCCTTGAAATCCCTGCCGTAGTCGGCATGAAGACGATTACGGAAACGGTTGAAGAGGGCATGTGGGTTGTTGTAGATGCCATTGCGGGCGAAGTCATTCTTAACCCGGACGAAGCGACCATAAAAGCTTATCGCGAAAAGAAAGCGGCTTATGCGGCTGAACGCGAAAAATTAAAAGCGTACCGAGATGTTGAAATCATCGACGAGAGCGGACGAAAAATTCTCGTAGCCGGAAACATGGGCTCTTTGAAAGACTTAGACTTAATTCTTGAAAACGGTGCCGATGGAATCGGTCTCTTCCGAACGGAATTTGTCTTCATGGACCGTGAAAGCATGCCGACTGAGGAAGAACAATTCGAGATTTATAAAGAAGCGGTTACGCGATTAACCGGAAGACCGATTGTCATTCGTACTTTGGATATCGGCGGCGACAAACAGATTCCTTATCTGCCTCAAGAACCCGAACTCAATCCTTTCCTCGGCTTGCGTGCCATCCGCCTTTGCTTTGAGCACGAAGATATGTTTAAAACACAACTCCGCGCACTCCTCAGAGCATCTGCTTTCGGGCCGGTTCAGATCATGTTTCCGATGATCGGTGCCGTAGGCGAATTGAAACAGGCAAAAGCGATTGTCGAAAGTTGCAAAGCAGAATTGCGTGCGGAAGGCAAGGCCTTTAATCCGGATGTGGAAGTGGGGATTATGATTGAAATTCCGTCGGCGGCAATTGCGGCAGAATCCCTTGCCGAAGAAGCGGACTTTTTCAGCATCGGCACCAATGACCTCATTCAATATACAATGGCGGTAGACCGTATGAATCCGACGGTTTCCCATTTGTATGACCCATCTAACCCGGCTGTACTCAAATTGATTGAAATGTCCATTCAAGCGGCGCATAATGCAGGCATTTGGTGCGGTATGTGCGGCGAAATGGCACGCGATCCGACCGTTACCCGAAAATTGTTCGATATGGGACTCGATGAATTTTCGGTAACAGGTTCGGCTATCTTGGAACTGAAACAACGAATCAGCGGCTATTTAAAATAGAATCAATCCATAAAAACCGTCTTGCAGGAAACTGCAAGGCGGTTTTTTTTATTGGGATGGAGGCAGTGGGGGCATAAGTGCCGGAAAAGTAAGAGTTTGATTAAAAAGCCGTAAGAAAACATTAAACCAATACTAAACGAATCACGGTTGTTGCATGGCTGTCATTTGGCGTAAGGTAGAAGTGTAATCAAATTGAGAAAAGAGAAAGGGGGTGAGCAACCGTGATTCGAAGACAACTAAGCCGCGAAGTGCTTAAAGAGCGTCTGAAAGGTGTTTTTGAGACGTGTGCCCCCGAAGATTATAAGACGAAAGTTTTAAAAGGCCATTTGCATGATGCCATCCCCTATAACAGTGGGCTGAAAGTGCGCATTGAATTGCTCGGTGCAGACGGGTCGCTGGAAACATTGAAAAAATGGAGCACTCAGAACAAATCGGTTGACGAAGCATTGCTTAAATTGTCCGCCAAGTTTTCAAGCGCGTACGGGTTTGAACGAAAAACGGCACTGGAAACCGTACGCTTATGTGCGGAGGCGATGGGCATTTCGGTACGGGAACCTGAAAAGGGCAAAACAGAAGAAAGAACTTTTGAACAACCGGATTATCGGGAAGCGACTTATGAATCGACGGATAAAGAAGTGCCTAAGGCATCGAAAAAAAACAGGACACCTTCGAAGCGTGCCCTGGTACGCTACCTGTTATTTTTGGTTTTGATGAGTGCGGGATTTATCGGTGGGGGACTGTATTTCGGTACCCTTTCAAAAACGATTGAAATTATCAGGTCGCCATTCTTTGAAGACCGAGTGATTCTCGGCATTCTCGGCGGGTTAATAGGAATTTTGACCGTAATGCCCTTTATTTTTAAGAAGAGCAAGCTCCCGATGTTCTATCCAATACTCGCACTGCTCGTTCAAGTAGTTGTTGCGGCGCTTGCTAAGGATATGCCCATTGTTTATGAACGATTTCAGATCGGGATATGGGCTGTTGTAACCGGTAGTTTTATCCTGCTGACGGCGCAGGCGGCATTTTTCCCGAGACGGGAAGACGGTGTATCTGCGCGTGCCATATCACCCTATTATCTGACGGGCGCTGTGTATTTTGTGACGCAGTGGGCCGTGCGTGCAACGGCGTTGTATTTGCAGTAAATTAAAAAAACGGAAGGAGTGACTGAAATGCCGGAACAATTACCAGTGGGGGCATTGGTTTATACAGATTCGGAGATCTGGACGGTTGAAAAAGAACTCGGCACAGGCGGACAGGGAAGTGTTTATAAAGTGACTTCCGGAGCGGTCAGCGGTGCACTTAAATGGTACAACCACCAATCCGCTACGGAACAGCAGAAAGAGGCAATTGAAGAATTGATTCAACTGGGTACACCGGGAGAATCATATATATGGCCGGAATCCGTTGCAACATTAAAGAAAGACGTAGACAAAGGTGATGCAAGTGAACGACATACACCACATGGTTTCGGCTATCTGATGCCGCTGATTGACGGCAAACGCTTCACAAAACTTTCATATTACTTTAGCGGAGAGGCGACCTTTAAAACGGAGGATGCCAAAATTGCCGCTTGTTTGCAGATTGCCGCTTCATTTCATGCACTGCATCTTTCCGGCCTCTGCTACCGTGATCTTTCGTTTGCCAATCTGTTCGTAGACTTTGAAACAGGAGAGATTCAAATTTGTGATAATGACAATGTTACTTTTGATAGTTTGGCTTCTCCGAAAGACGCGTGGGGAACGAGCGGATTTATAGCCCCCGAAATTATGCGTGCGGAAGCACCGCCAAGTTCGTTGACGGACCTTTATGCGCTGTCGGTGGTCCTATTTAGGATACTCTTTTTACAGCATCCGCTCCAAGGCGCCCGTGAGTATGCGATTGATATTGCCGATCAAGACTCGGAAATCAGACTTTATGGGACGGATCCACTGTTTATATACGACCCGGATGACGATGACAATCGGCCGGTGAAAGGGAAAAAAGACATTTCGGATTTCTTTTGGAATCGGTATCCGGAATCGATCAGGCAGTTGTTTACGGAAGCTTTCACGAGAGGGTTGCACGAACCGCACGAGCGCATTCGGGAAAGCGTTTGGATAGAAGCTTTATCGGTGCTTAGAGCACAGGATTACTACTGTGAATCGTGCGGAGGGACGTTGTATTATGATTTGAATCGCCTTAAAAAAGGCGAACGGTGTGAACACTGTGGGCGCAGTCTCAATTTTGTTCCGCCGCGTGTGAAAATCGGAAATCGCGTATTGACACTGACGCATTGTCGGACCTTTTATGTCAACCAAATCGACAGTTCCCGACCTCTGGCGTATGAAGAACCGTTCGCGCAAGTGGTTGTTCACCCGAAGTATCCTACGGTTTGGGGGCTGAAAAATCTCTCGCAGGAATTCTGGCGTTATACAGCTTCTGACGGTACGGAGCGAGAAATCGGACAGGGGCAGGTGCTACCGATTAAAAACGATCTGGAGGCAAATATGGGCGGCACTGACGCCGTATTTAGGATAGGCACAAAATAATAAGGAGGCAAATAATGAATTTAGAACGTATGGGTACACGGGACTTACATTTATTTTTTCTGATTGACGCATCGGATTCTATGAGCTACGGCGGAAAAGCCGAGACGTTGAACAACGCCATTCGCGAATCCATTCCGCACATTCGGGAAGTGGCCAGAGAGTCCGAAGGCGGGATTAAAGTGCATGCACTTTCTTTTTCCACAGGGGCCAGATGGTTGGTTAATCACGTCGATATTCGGGATTTCACCTGGGAAAATATCAAGACGAAGGGTGTCACAGACATGGGACGCGGATTTGAGCTCCTTTCCGAAAAACTGTCAACGCACTTCCAGGGTGAGCGCGGATATCAACCGGTTATGATTTTGCTTTCGGACGGAATGCCGACAGACGATTACCAAAAGGGACTTGAAAAACTTTTGGCAACGCGTTGGGGCAGTAAGGCCATTCGAATTGCCATTGCCATCGGATCGGAAGCGGATATGGATGTTCTCCAAGAATTTATCGGAGACAGTTTTAGAGGTGAACTCAAACCTTTGCTGGCAAAGAATGCAGCTGAATTGAAAAATTATATTCGCTGGGCGTCAACAGCCGTTTCTCAAGCGTCGATTAATCCGGTTAAACCCATTGTCCCGGTTCCTCAAATCGAGGTAGAGGGTGTGGATATCGATGCACTGGAATGGTAAGATGACCCTGGGCGCCAGCGCGGCAGGGGCGCCGCACAAGCATACCAATCAAGATGCATTCGGCGCATTTGAGAATGATGGATTCGAAGGCATTGTCATCAGTGATGGCCATGGTGCGGCGGTTCATTCGATGAGTCGAGAAGGCGCCGCGCTGGCTGTTCGCTGTGCGGAGGCTGTTCTGATTGAATATCTGTCTCGAAAGCCGCTCCCCGAATCGGTTGAAAAAGCACTGGCATATGAAGTGGCAGAACGCATTGAATCGGCGTGGACCCAGGCTGTGGTAGATCATTACATTCAGACACGGGGTTCTGCGGATGCGGACGGAAAGTCGATCCGATCGATTAAACGGCTCTACGGATGTACACTGCGGTTTATTGTGCGCTACGGCGGACGGCTTTTCGGATTTCATATCGGCGATGGCCGTACAGTTTTGGTTCGCCGCGACGGGACTGTCATTTTCTTTGAAACGACTTATGAAAACGGTGGATCTACGGTACCGACCTCCGAGACGGATTCGCTGTGTTCGGACGGCGCATGGCTGATGGCGCAGACGTGGCAACGTGGGTATTCTGAAGGAGAATACGCCTTAATCGGCCTGTTTACCGACGGTGTTCCCAATGCTTATCCGGAACAGTTGAACGACGATGCTCACTTTTACAGAATGCTTGCCGCACAACCTGAAATGCGGTTGAAAACAGCACTTGAAGAAGGGCTTGCAGAGGCGGCCCGCGCATCCGGAGACGATGCGACAGGCGTGATGTGGAGAGTGGGCTCAAGAGAGATAACGGGCTCAATAGAGACACCGTGCAGTGAAGCCGTTTGTATTTCGGAGATGGAACCGGATTCGGTCAAACAGCTTGCCCGGCTGCCCGGGATACACCGGCGTATGGAAGCGGCTTATCAAATGTTAAGCCGATCGGCTGTGGGCAATACGGCGCATGAGGGCGAACAAGAGGCACTGTCTTCTGCCAAGGTGATCGTGACGCAATCTTGCCTGCATCAAGAGGGATGCGGGTTGGTGTCTTCGATGGAGCAGTTGAGAGAATCAATCGATAACCGATCGAAACGCCTGCGATGGTGCCCAGCCTGTGCCTCTGTCAGAGAAATGGATGATTCAAATCATTGTAAAGTTTGCGGTGCACCGCTGGAACACAGCGTTTTTCTAAAAAGTGCTTCCGGAAAATACGAATTGTTTTATGACAGTCCTATCTATCTGCATCATTTGATGCCGATTTTGGGGGATTATGATCCTTTGATTGCGCGTGTGGTTCAGCATCCCGATCACCCAAGTGTATGGGGGCTGAAAAATTGCGGGACAATGGCTTGGCACACTGCTTCGGTCGAAGATACGGTATTTCAGGTGAGCGTAGAACCCGGGCATACAACTGCGATTAAAAAGAAAATGCGGCTTGAGATTTATGGTTTGCCGCTTCAGATAGAGATTGTGAAATAGAAAGGGCTTCTTATTTTCGACTGAGAGGCCCTTTTTATTCCCTATTTCAAGAAAATTTTATTAAATTTGAAAAAAAGAGATTATTATTCTCTGATAAAGGATATTATAATATATATGAAAAAATAAGCGTGGAAGGAGGCAATTTTAATTGAGAGAAGATTATATTGAAACGATTATGACACATATGCTAACCTTGCTACCGGTGATGAACAAAAGATTTTTAAGGGAAGATGAGGTTTTTAAGGCAGAAGACTTGTATCCGTCTCATGTCCAAATTCTTCACATTCTGGCTCGCCGCAGGCAAATGACGATGTCTGAAATCAGTCGTGAAATTCATGTGATCAATTCGAATTTGACACCGCTTGTGGACAAACTGATTAAGTTGGGCTATCTTAAACGTCAGCCGTCGAAAAACGACCGACGCGTTGTGCATATTTCGCTGACGGCTTCCGGTAAGCGAATGGTTGAACGACACAAGCAATACGTTTCCGAACTGCTGCGCGAACGATTCGAAACTCTCGAAGATGAACGGCTTGAAGCGCTTATGAATCACATTGTCGGAATGAATGAAATTATTGAAGAATGCATGGAGACTTAAAACGGGCAAAATGATGAAGAAAACTTAAAGAGCCCTTTTGCTCAATGCCTTGATTCACAATTCGGTTTTTGTTACGATTAAAACTAGGGTGGCAACATCCTAATTTTTTTGAGGTGGTAGGATAATGGAGACAAAATTAAAACAGTATGCCGAGCTCGTCGTAAAAAAAGGCGTTAACTTGAAATCCGGTCAGACGCTGGTTGTCCGCTCGCCGATTGAGTGTGCCCCGTTTACCAGAGCTGTGGTTGAAAAGGCTTATCAGGCCGGTGCAGGAGATGTTGTCATCGCTTGGTCGGACGAAATCTGCAGTAAATTAAATTACACTTTGGCGCCGGAGTCTTCTTTTGACCGCGTTCCTTCCTGGCTAAAAGAACTCTATTTGTCAACGGTTCGCGAAGATGCGGCTTATATATCCATTTCCGCTTCTGATCCCGAGATTATGAAAGACGTCAATCCCGAACGCATTAAGCGCTATCAACGTGCTTATAACAGAGAAGTTTCCGAATATGTCGATCGGTTGATGAGTAATGAAAACGCATGGTGCGTCGTATCCGTTCCGACGGTGGCTTGGGCTCAAAAAGTATTTCCGGAACTTTCAGGAGATGCGGCGGTTAATCGCCTTTGGGAAGCCATTTTTGAAGCGGTTCGCATGAATGAGGCCGACCCGGTTTCTGCGTGGGATGTCCATAAGAAAAATCTTGAGAGACGTATGAACCGACTCAACGCGCATCAATTCAGCGCTTTGCATTTTTCAAACAGTGCAGGCACCGATTTGACCGTGGGACTCCCGGAAGGTCATATCTGGCTGGGTGGAGCGGATCGGACAAAATCAGGGCATGAATTTATTGCCAATATGCCGACGGAAGAAGTTTTTACCGCGCCGAAGCGAGACGGTGTCAACGGGCGAGTCGTCAGTGCACTTCCTTTGAATCTAAACGGTACTTTGATAGAAGATTTTGAGTTTGAATTTAAAGACGGACGCGTGATTCAGGTGAAGGCGCGCACGGGAGAATCCCATCTCAAATCGTTGCTCGAGACGGATGACGGCGCCGAATATCTGGGAGAAGTGGCCCTGGTACCGTACGATTCGCCGATTTCCAATTCGGGTATTTTGTTTTATAACACTTTGTTTGATGAAAATGCGGCGTGTCATCTTGCGCTTGGGAATGCCTATCCGGTATGCCTGAAAGGGGCAGAGGGCATGGACAAAGAAACCCTTAGAAAACACGGTATCAATACATCGATCGTCCATGAAGATTTTATGGTCGGGACATCCGATATGCAAATCGACGGGATTGAATCGGACGGGAAAAAAGTACCGGTCTTCAGAAACGGAAATTTTGTCGGTGAATTTGAATAACGCGCCTTTTTCTAAAACATTTGTGAGCATCCGGATGAAATGAAACAGAAATTTTGAAAAATAGAAAAACACAGCCCTTAGGGCTGTGTTTTTTATTAGGCAATCAATCGATAAAGTAACGGAACCAAGAGGACAGATATCAGACCAGCCAGGCCGATGGCGGTACTGCTGAGTGCGCCTTCTCGTTCCCCCATTTCGATGGCTTTAGAAGTTCCTAGGGCATGCGACGAGGTACCGATACCGATGCCGACGGCAATGTGATTGAGCCAAGGAAACCATCTGACGACAAGCGGTGCCATCAGGGCGCCGATAATGCCGGCAAGGGATACAATAATAACCGTGACGGACTGCGTTCCGTTCAGCATGTCACTCAGAAGAAGTGCCATCGGCGTCGTAATGGATTTCGGGAGCAGAGAACGAATCATTTGCTCAGACAAACCGAAAGCCGTACTCATAAAGAACACCACAAAGAAGTTGAGGCAGACGCCAAATGTAATGCCGATGACGAGGCTGATAAAATTGTCTCGAATGACCATGCGTTGACGGTACAGCGAAATGCCGAGCGCCACCGTTAAGGGTCCCAAAATAAAGTGGATCGCATCTCCGCCGAGTTTGTAGGTTTCATACGGAATATCAAAGATCAATAAGAACCCGACAATCAGAAGGGCTGCAATAATCAGCGGTTGCATGAGAGGCGATTTAAAACGCCGTTTGATTTTCAGCGCCAGCGCATAAGCAAAAATGCTGATGAAGACGCCGAAAGCAGGGTTGTCTGTGATGACTTGCTCAAAAAGTGTCATTGGTTTTTCTTTGCCCTCCTTCGCTGTGTCAAATAATGCGTGAGGAACATGGTGCCGATCATCGTGACCATGGTGGATACAAAAGTGATGATGACAAGCGGAAAGATTTCAGAGCGTGCAATGCCGGAAAGTGCCATGATACTTACGGTAGCCGGCAAAAAGAAAAACGCAATGTTTTCAAGCATAAAATCCGCAACTTCCTTGATTTGAGATTCTTTTATAAAACCCAGAGTCAGTGCCGCAAAGAAGATGAGCATGCCGACGATGGACCCCGGGATATAAAAGATGGGCTTCATGATCAGACTCAGAAGTTCTCCGAGTAGCCAAAAGCCCAGCAAATAGCTGAATTGAATGATGTATTTCATATAGCCTCCAAAAAAATAGCCTTGCCCCGGAGGGCGCTTTTTAATATAAGATATTGTATACGTTTCCCATTGAAAAATCAATTCAAAAAGAAAAACCTGCCAATCCTTTTGAAGGTTCGGCAGGTCGTTTTGTTGTGTTCGTTTCAATGAGTGGGAAGGTTTTTAAATCAATCTCATGAGCAAGTCGTTGCTGCGCTTGATAAACTTGGTCATCTCTTCCGGAGGGAGCTGCATGTGACTGAGCATTGCCAGATCATAAAGCTGCTCGCAAATCATTTTTTTCGTATCTTCAGACAAATCGTCCGAAGGCGTCATTAAGCGTTTGACCAGAGGGTGCTTGCTGTTGAGAACCAATGTACGCTCAACCGGGAACATGTTCGGATCCATACCGGACATACCGTACATTTTGAGCATATCCTGCATACGGCGAGACTCTTCCGAAAGAATCATCAGAGAAGAGGTGTCTTCGTTTTTCATGGATTCCAGTCGAATGCTGAGTTTGTCTTTTCCGAGGCTTTCTTTAAACAGCGTTTCCAATTTTTCGACCGCTTCTTTATGCGTCGCTTCATCAGGAACTTCACCGTCTTTTAAGGCGTCGCTGAGATCTGCGTCGATACGTGCGAAGGTGATGTCTTCCTTTTTCGATTCAAGATGAGAGATAAATGCCGGATCGATGCTGTGGTCGAGAATGACTGCTTCGAGCGACTGATCTTTAAACAATTTGATGTACTGCGACTGTTGAATCGGGTCGGAGACGTAGAAAATCTTGCCTTCCGGGTATTTTTCGCGGTATTCTTGGAGCGTCACGTAGCGATTGTCGGTTGTTTTAAACAGATAAATGCCTTCAACGCTTTCGAAAAATTTGTCGTCTTTTAGGCCGCCGAATTTGACAAATGGGCTGATGTCGTCCCAGAAGCCTTCAAAAGCAGGTCGGTCGCTTTTAAACAGGGAGTTGAGTTTGTCCGCTACTTTTTTACTGATGTAATTAGAAATTTTTCGGACAAAACCATCGTTTTGCAGAAAGCTTCTTGACACATTCAGCGGCAGATCCGGACAATCGATAACGCCTTTCAAAAGAAGCAAAAATTCCGGAATGACTTCTTTGATGTTATCTGCGATGAACACCTGAGAATTATAAAGCTTAATCTGTCCCTCGATGGTGTCAAATTCCGTATTGAGTTTAGGGAAATAGAGAATTCCCTTTAAATTAAATGGGTAGTCCATATTGAGGTGGATCCAAAATAAAGGCTCTTTGTAATCGTGGAACGTGTCTCTGTAGAATGCCTTGTATTCTTCATCCGTACATTCGCTCGGTGATTTTGCGTAGAGCGGATGTGTCGTGTTGAGCGCAATGCGTTCGGGTGCTTTGGTATCTTCGCCGTCTGCGTCTTCTGAATCTTCGGATTCTTCCGGTTCAGGTTCTTTTTCTTCAACGGGTTTTCCGACGACTTCGAGATAAATCGGATAAGGCATGAAAGAACAATATTTTTGAATCGTTTGGCGCAGGGTATACTCATCTAAAAATGAAGCGCCTTCTTCGCCGACATAGAGAATGACATCGGTACCGCGCGCTATTCGCGAGCCTTCGGAAATTTCAAAAGTTGTTCCGCCGTCGCAGAGCCATTTGACCGGAGTAGCGCCGTCTTGATAAGACAGCGACTGGATTTCAACCTGTGCCCCTACCATGAAGGCGGAATAGAAACCGAGACCGAAGTGGCCGATGATCTGTTCTTTATCGGATTTGTCTTTATACTTTTCAATAAAGTCTTCGGCGCCTGAAAACGCGATTTGGTTGATGTATTTTTTGACTTCCTCTTCAGTCATCCCGATACCATTGTCGGAAAAGACAATCGTTTTTTTCTCGGGGTCAAGGGTGATGTTGATTTCGTAGACTTCGTCATCTGATGCAGATGCTTCGTTCATTGAAACCAATCGCTTAAATTTTGTAATGGCGTCACTGGCATTCGAGACCAGTTCTCTGGCAAAAATGTCGTGGTCGGAATAGAGCCATTTTTTTATAATCGGAAAAATATTTTCGCTGTGAATGGATAAATTACCCTTTTCAACTGCCATAAATTTCACTCCTTTACGTCAATGTTAAAAATGTACTTCAGTATTTATAATACGCGGAGACACCTTAAAAGTCAAGAAAAAATTAGCACTCAAAGAAATAGAGTGCTAACAAAAACTTGACGCTTATTTTTATTTAGAAGTGGTATAATAATAATGCTCAAATAAATTAAAGGAGAACTGCTATGAGGATTAAAGCGATCATGACACCGATCAGTGCTCTGGAGATTTTATCTCCGGACGATACAGCCGCCCAAGCCATTGAGCGCATCGATAAAAACGGGTTCTTGTCATTGCCGGTTGCGTCCGGGAAAAAATTCATCGGATTCTTATCAAAACAATTCATTTACGATACGTATTTTAAAACGCATGAAGGCGATTTGGAAACGTTTTTGGAGCGCCCCGTAAGTGCCTTTATTCACAACCGTGTGGAACCGATTTCACCGGATTATTTTGTGGAAGAAGCGGCCAATATTTTCTTTAAAAATAAAGTGCGCTTTTTACCGGTTGTGGATGAACACGACGCATTTGTAGGCATTGTGACGCAAAAATCGCTCTTCGGCATTTTGACGCGTATATATGGGCTCTATGACCCTAAAATTTCAATTCTGACGGATGACTTCAAAGGCACATTGAATAAGATTACGGAAGTCATTTCAAAGAATGACGGCAATATTACCAACATTGCGTTGCTTGACACGGAAGTGATGGGGATTCAGGAAATTTCCATTCGCCTAGAAGCGGCCAATGTTGAAAGAATCGTTAAAAAACTCGAAGAAAAAGGTTTTAAAATCCGAGAATTTGTGCCGAGTAGCCGATTGCTCTAGAGCCGGCAAATTCGGTTGCCATGATCGAATTGAATAAGAAAGCGATGTTGAATGGAAAAAAGCGATAAAGAAAGCAGGATGCCCTTAAAACCAGGGGACGTCCTGCTTTTTTATTATTTGTCGAGTGCCTTTGCAAGTCCGAGATCATGTGGGGTAAAAAGTCGCTTAAGCAATTGATATGCGCCGAGCATCAGTAGATGAACCGTTCCTGCAATAAGGAGCCAATGCTTTGTAAATCTGATGAAAAAGTCGAGCGGCATCATTTGAATCAGGCGGTCCGTCGCCGGATTTAAAAGCCATAGGTCGTTGTTAAAGAAAATTTCGTGAAAACGCCGGAAGGCCCAGTCAAAATCAATGAAATAGAGTGACAGCAGAAAAAGCAAGAGCGCAATGGCTGTCCAAAAGGCGATTTTCAAAGGTGCAATGAGTTCGATTAAATTTTTCCCGGAGCCGTAATATAAAAAGAGGAGCCCAACCAGTATGGCGACCTGAATAACAAACAAGAAACGGCGAAAGGCAATGACAAGCAATCGAATATCCTCTAAATGCTGACGTTCCTTTGCATTAAAAAAGACAGTGGGCTTGCCGTCGATCATAACGGTTTGCATCAGATTCCCCGAGCCGTCATCGATATAGTGGACAAGGGAATCGGAGACGTGATGAAGGTAATCGGAAGAAATTCCGATGGATTCAGCGACGCCGAGTGTGTCAAATTCACTCCTGTAATAGGCGGCATTAAAAGCCAAAAATTCAAAAGCAATCAAAAAAACATTGATCGAAAGTGCGATGCCTAAAAAAAGGGACAGACCCTTTAAAATCTTGTTCATGGTGCCTCCGTATTTTGAATAATCTCATACTGCATTATACACCCACTTAAGCAAAATGCAAACGGTTGATTGTGGGAAAGCCCTTTCAAATCAAGTTGTTTCAATGGGTGAAGCCTTGAAAAAAACGCCTGAAAATGTTAAAATAAAGCGACTTAGGAGGGCATATGATTCGACTGATTACAGGGCCGGCGCGCAGCGGTAAATCGCATGCGGTCTATCAAGAATTTCATGATAAAATCTGTTCGGGAAAAGCGGAAAAGGCAATTTTAGTTGTACCGGAGCAGTATACGCTTGAAGCGGAAAAACAATATCTGGATCATTCGAAGGCTCCCGGAATTTTAGGCGCGGAAATCATCAGCTTTAAGCGCCTTTGTTTTCGTGTGCTGCAGGAAGTCGGCATGCATTATGATGTGCCGATTACAGAAATCGGTCGGTTGATGTTACTCCGAAATTTATTTGAATCGCATCATTCCGAACTCGTTTATTATCAAAATGTGTATGAACGCCCCGGTTTTTTGTTCCGTTTTTATGAACTCATCAAGGAACTCAGACAGAGTATGGCGGGGACAGAAGCCCTTGAAAAACTTAAAGAGCAACTGGATGAAGAAAGTTTGCTGTATCATAAATTGAGTGATTTGACCTTGGTTTATCACGCTTATACCGAAGCGACGGACGGGCTTTATTCCGATGATGAAGACTACTATGCCATGATGCTTGACGGGATCGGGCATTCTCAAAAAATAAAAGACACTTGGATATGGGTCGACGGGTTTGACAGCTTTACAGCTCAGGAGTATGAGATCATTCGGGCGCTGACCGAGCAGGCAAAACAGGTCACTGTTACGGTTCCGATTGATGACGGATACGATTCCGAGCATGGCGAAAGCGTGTTCTTACACACTGCGACCATGCTGAAACGCCTTGAAAAAATGGCGTCGGAGATCGGGTTGCCGATAGAACGCGTAACGCTTGATAGAGCTTTTGAATCGAAGGCGCTGGAGTATTTGTCAAAGGCCGTTTTTCGGTACCCTTACTCAGCATATCCGGCGCAGAAAGATCAATCGGCCGTGCACGTTTTTTCTGCTGAAAATCGAATGGCCGAAGTGGAACAGTGTGCGCTTGAAATGATTCGCCTCGTCAGAGACGAACACTTTGAATGGCGGGATTTGGCCGTGGTATCCAACGATTTGAGCGCCTATGAAATGGCGGTCAAGCGCGTTTTCGACCGATACGAATTGCCTTATTTCATGGATGCAAAATCGGCAATGCGCGACAATCCGCTCATTGATTTTATTTTGGCATTGTGTCGTACCGGTGACAATCTTTACGGAGAAGAGAATGCGGTACAGCTTTTAAAAACGGGATTTTTTGACGTGGAAGACGAAGCGGTCTTTCAATTTGAATTGTACGTCAGGGCTTGGCGGCTCCGAGAGAGACAATTGTGTAAACCGTTTGAAAAACCGGCACCGGAAGGTGTCCATTTGGAAGCGGCGGAATCGGTGCGCGCATTTTACTGTGAGGTGACGGATGACATCCGCCAATTAAAGCGTGTGCCGGCTCAACATATGGCGGAAACCCTGTATCGTGTCATGGTCGCGTTGAAGCTTCCCGAAAAAATAGAAGCGCAGGTAGACCGATTTATGGAAAAAGGCGATTTTGACCATGCCCAGACGTTTGCACAGGTGTGGAATCGCGTCATGACGACACTGGATGAACTCGTGGGCATCTCGGGAGAGGCGCTGATGTCACTTTCCGATGTCTATACGCTTTTGGAAGCCGGATTTGAACGCATGGAGACCGGGC
>JASUTA010000028.1 GCA_030445805.1 Clostridiales bacterium | reverse complement strand
AAAACGGCATCGCCTAAGGCGATGCCGTTTTTTAGTATTTTCTTATTGTCTGATCGTGTCTAAAACATACTGTATATTTTGTACAGGAATACCGCCGCTTCCGCTCGAGTGCTGTTTGACTCCGGATTGATTTTGCCGTCCGATCCCGAGAGCAGGCCTTCAAAGAGAAGCCATGCAATGCTATCCGACGCATAATCTGAAACTTCCGATCGATCACTGAATCGACCCAGCATCGCCTCTTTTTCATCGGCGCTCAGAGTGCTGTATTGTTCGAGAGCTTTCGCAGTCATCACCATCATATCCTGTCTGGAAATCGTTTGATTCGGTTCAAAAGCATTGCTTCCAGAACCGCTTACAATACCAAGTGCTCGGGCAATGCCCACCGATTCGTAGTAGTAGGCTCCCGGCAATACATCGTCAAAATTTCCTTGGACAGGTGCTCTCAAGTTAAGGGTTGCCACAAGCAGCGTTAAATAATCGGCTCTGGTGATGGAAGCACCCGGAGAGAAAAGATTTTCCGATGTTCCATTCAAAATTCCTTTTGCCGCCATTACTTCGATCGCCTGTCTTGCCCATTCAAATCCGCTTAAGTCTTCAAATGTCTTTTCCCCATATTCGATTCTATAAGTTGCGGACCCATAGGATTCAAAGGCAATCATACCCGTCTCGGCATCGTATCGCGCATCCGGAACCGGGACGGTCGTCCCATCGTCCAGAATTCTTCTTACCACAACACGCTCAGGGTCTTCTCCGGGCTGAAGAACATACGGAAGCGCCAAACCAATCGGTTTTTCTTCGTTTCCTATCGTTCTGAACAGACCGTTTTCTTCAAACACCAAGGCAATCCTTTCACCGGCGTCTTCTTCTCCGGAAGAAGGTGTTTCGCGGCCTATGCTCAACACAACCGTACCCGTTCCCTGCGGTGCATTTCCAGAAAGCATATCTCCGGATAATATCAGGTCTCCAAATGGCGTTTGGAGCCGCAAAGTCAATCCCGAAAAATCATAAAGTGCCGATTGCGGCAATGCCACTTCACAGCGCCCGGTCGTTCCGCCGGAAGACAAGTTCACATAGAGGGTAATCGGTCTCTCTGTTCCCGCCTGCGACAGCGCCCGTTCAAAGACCTCCGGTGAAATCGTCCATCTCTCGGTTCCCGTGGCTTCGTCCATTTTAGGTGCCGGCGGTGTGATCACAACGCCGTCTCCCGTTTGTTCAATATCGCCGTCATCCTCTTGCTGTTGCTGTGGCGGTGCCGGTCTAAACACCGTGTAGGAATGACTGTTCGGAGGTGTATAAGGCGTTGGTGTATCCTCTCCGTCATCCGTTGATCCGCCGTCACCGTCACTTGTCGCGGTTGTAAAAGAGACTTTCGATACTTCCGATAGGTTGCCGGAGCCATCTTCTACCGCAACAAAGGTTTCGTAATCCGTTTCAGCGGTCAAATCCGACAATTGAATCGTCGTCTCCGTCCCCTCAGACGCATCGCCACTGCCATTTCGAGCAGCTTTCAGCGCTTCGGCATCGGTGATGTCTTCCAAAGTGGTTTCTTGGTTGACATAATAGTAGGTCCCCGCCTTATCGCTTATAAAGATAATCTGAGCGCTGGTCGCCGTGACGTTGCGCCACTCGATGTCCGTTATGACAGGGGTAGCCGTGTCTGTTTCAGAGGTGGTATACGTTACTTTTGATACCTCTGAAAGATTGCCCGAGCTGTCTTCCACCACAACAAATGTTTCATAGGTCGTCCCGATGGTCAAACCTGACAATTGTATTGCCGTCTCTGTTCCCGCAAGTGCGCTTCCGTCGCCGTCCGCCGCAACTTTTAATGCTTCTGCATCCGTAAAGTCTTCCGCAGTTGCTTCTTGGTTGACATAATAGTAGGTTCCCGCTTCATCGCTTATAAAAATGACCTGTGCACTTGTCGACGTGACATTGCGCCATTCTATATCCGTTATAATCGGCGCTGCCCCATCCGGTTTCGTAACCGTAATCGTATAAGTCGCCTTTCGGTAACCGGTCTTTTCAACTGTGAGAACCACATCATTTGTTCCGCCGAGCGGTCTAATGACTTCCGTTTCGCCGGAGACCACCGCTTCCTCAACAGAACCTCTGCTTTGATCGTCATACGCGTACGTAATCGTCGCTCCGTCAAGCGTCGCCGTAAAGGCGATTTCGGCTTCTGTCACATCATCCAACGTGTAATCGTAGACATCCGGATCAAATGCAGGACTGAAATCCGACACGGCATTTTCCTCAAGTGAAGTCAAAGATGCCAACGGATCGCCGGTAATCGTCAACGGTTTTTCTTCCAAGACATCTGCTTTGTTTTTAACGTGTGCTTCAATCGTCAATGTTTCCAGTTCCGCTGAAGACGGAACGGTTAAAAGAAGTCTCTCGCCGCGCGACCCGCTCACGGAATAGGTATACGCTTCAGGCACCGTCCAAACGACATCCGCATCAAATGCGTCTCCGTATTGATCGTATACTTGCGCTTCCCACATAACGGTCTTGTCGAACGATTCCGAAACCTCCACGCTTTCTTCTCCTTCAATTCCCAAGAAAGCCGCCAGCGGTCGATCGTCCAAAGTGATAAAGTAGGACGTCCCATCAGACACCACTTCGATCAAACGCGTCTCATCAAAGTTAATTTCGGCCGATGTCCCCGGTGTCCCGTTAATGGTTACACCGCTTCCTCCTGAAATCTCGACAGCTACCGTGCGTACGTCACCTGAAGCAAAGGCGAGGTCATAAGTCTTCGTACCCGCATCATAGTCGTTGAGCAGATCGGTTCCGTCATACTTCACTTGAATATTGATAATGCTCGATGTTACGGAATCCGTTTCTCGAACGCTCCCGATCCACCAAGACAATTCTCCGGTTCCCGCCACGCTGTTTTCGGCCTTCGGCGTCACTTCAAAGGAAATGTACTTCCCGACATCCGCATTTGTCAACGTATAGACGGCTTCTGTAGCTCCTGCAATCGGAACCCTGCTTTCCGCATTGTCCTCGCTATGGCGATACCACTGATACGTTGTCCCCGATTCCGCTCTTTGGAGATCGTCGTGGTACGTGTAAGCCCCAATCAGGGTTTCTCCTACAAAGTATTCATTGTCATTATCTATCCGGACATACTGCGCTTCCGGGGCAAGCGATTGAATATCCCCGTCCTGCAATGCTTTCCTGATAATTCTGATTTCAAAAATTTGCTCATCGACAAAGTTTTCGGCTCTCGATGAAACGTATATTGTATTTTCACCCATGTCGATCGGAATTTCCAGCCCGTCCGGCTGCAGTTCTCCGCCAAATACGGCATCTTTCCACATTTGGGAGTAGAGGCTGTTTATGCTGACAAAGCTGTTAAGGGCTTCGTCGTATTTCGGAAGCACCGTCACTGATTTCGTCTCAGGCGGCACTTCAATTTCATAATAATGGGTGCTGTTATTGAAATGTGTCAGCAAATTGGTACCAGAGGATGCTTCCGACTCGACAACAATGTCTTGAAGTGCCGTTGAGGCAAAGAATGCAGACTGAATCGGACCGAGTGCCGGAGACATCAACTCAAAAGTCGTACTCCCGACGCGCAAGTCTTCCGGGATGTAATCGTCCAGTCCCGTGTAATCCACTTGAAGCGCCAAGAACAGATACTTGCCTTCGTCTTCTGTCTCGGGAACATAGAACATTTGATTGGCTCCCGGAATGAGCGTCGCTTCCGATGCATTTTCTGTATCGCCGATGTACCACTGGTAAGTTAAAAGGTCTTCTTTCCAGGCACCTCTGTCATTAAACATGTCATAGTACTTGGATACTTCCCCTTTGACCGCGATCACTTCATCGACGCGCAAAGTACCGACGAAGTTGTCCACATCCATGTGATTGCCCCCGGAGAACATATCATTCGGCAAACTGTCCGTAACGGTGAACGTCATTTCCGTTGCCGGATTCGGTAGAGATGCCGTCGGCGTAATGTAATAAGATGCGATTTTTAGTTTATACGTCCCGCCCACATCCAGCGGCGTCATCGGTGTAAAATACAAGACGCGAAATGCCCCTGTATGCGCTATTGTAACCGGAATCTGGTACTGTTCGGTTCCGCTTTCATCCAGTGCCCACAAGGATACCTTATCCGATGTCAAAGCGCCCGTAAGGTTTGTAAGAACAGCCATATAGGTGCCCGCAGGCTTGACCAGATCCTCATTTCCGGTCGGATAATTAATCATTGATTTCAAAACGCTAAGATGTCCTTTTTCTTCCGGTTCCGTCACAAAATCAATGGTCGTATCACTGCTGCGCGATACGCGTACCGCCAACATAAAATCGTTGTAGAGATTCAAATTTGAATCCGTTTTCGTATGGATATCCGAATCCCCCGAACTCTCAAGGTTATTGTGGATGTAATTGCCGTTTGCATCTACCAAAGCTTTACTCGGAATATAAACCGTATAACTCGTCGCATTATTGACGAGCGCAAAATCTCCTTTTTCTACGGTGACAATCAACTTATCTCCCGATATTGAAAAGGTTGCAGGAAGCGCCGATGCTTTGATGTCTTCTTTTAAAAGGTCTTTGTTCCAAGGGAAAATGGAAAAGTCATAGGTTACGAAAATATTGTCAAATTCAGGCCCCGGGTAAATATTTTCTGAAATTTCACCCAGCTGACCCGCATTGTAAAACGACATGTAAAAACGATTTGCCGAATACCACGTATCCATTTCATAACACTCATAAGTTGAATTCAAATAGATATTCGGATTTAATCCCATGACATCGCCTGTTGTAAAACGCGTCGTCGCCATTGGCTCCAAGGAAGCATCATAGTAGTTGCCCGCCAAGTCTCGAATGTCATAATGCGCATAGCGCGCATCGGAAAGCCCAAAATCTCTGACCAATTGATAATACGTATCATTGTCCAAATAGTTTGAGGCAATTTCCACTTGAATGGTTCGACTGTCCACCTGCTCCATCCGGTGAACGCCCGGAACGGTCTGCGGGATATAAGACCCCGAATCCGCGCCGTCGGCGAGCGGAAATTCGCGGTTGTCACCCAGTATAACGTCTTCATTGAATTCAATCACCAGCGGATGCGTCATATCCCATGCCGTACCGCTACCGTCCAATCCATATCGAATTTCTTTAATTCTCGGCGATTCGTTGTCTTCTGTATAAAAATGAACTTCATAATCCTTATCCATCGGATACGGATCTTCCGTCGCGCGGTCCGTCACCGCATCTCCCGGGATGTACAGTCGATATTCAATCCCGTTTTCAACAATCGGATCAGGTCTCAATATGTCGATTTCTTTAAACGTATCCGAGTCCAGCAAGTGTATGTCAACTGCCGTATCGTTCGGAACGAAGGTTTCATCGGTATCCAGGTAAGCGCGATCGCCCAAAGGCTCGATTACAATTCGGCTCTTATCCATGTTGTCAAAATCAATCGGTTTGTTAAACAGCGTGTAAAAAGTCGGATTGGAAGGCAATGCCTCTTCAAAAGTCTCAAGGTTCAGCGGATCAATGTACGTGCCATCATCATAGTGTGCCCGCAAGGATTCAATAACCGGGCCGGATTCATCATACACGAGGAATGAAACATCCAGTATCCCACCTTTTAAGTCATTGGCTTGCAGCGATACATCCGCATATCGCCCATCGGTGCTCATGTCAAATCGGTAGGTCCAAATAATATTCCCTGAATCGTCTTCGGAGAGCTCACCATGTGAGACAGTGAATTGCAAATCGTGAATGTCATCGTCCCCATCCGATACATAATCCGACAAGTTGAACTCAAGCGTCGTAAGATCGACGGTTTCAATATCGTCAAACGGCTGGATGCATTCCGGTGCATACAAGTTGTAGTCAAAAAGAACGGAACCGTTGGTATGTCTTGAAGCCGGGTTCAATCCGTCTTCGCGTTTTTGTTGGTCGCCGTGCCCGTCCCCGGAAGTATCTGCTTTGAGTGGATCAGAATAAGCCTGAGCCGAAACACTGCCGAGCGATGTCGTTATAACGATTCCTACGGGTATATTGACTTCTGTATAATCGTCGACGCCGTCTTCATCCGTATCGGTTTTCAGAGGATCGAGATTCAAATTCAATTCTTCAAAGTCGGTCAACCCATCACCGTCCGTGTCAGCAAGGTGAATATCCAGTCCTTTGTCCTCTTTGACGCGATCGGGAATGCCATCGCCGTTGGAGTCATAATACGGATTCCAATAAGCAATTTCATTATTTTCCGCGACAGGAAAGGCGTGATCCGGATCGGCGTCTGTATCGATGAAATTAAAATACGACCAGAACATCTCCAAACTTTCCGGCATAACGTCGTAATAATCCACCGACGAAGACCGAATGGTATTTTTCGCGTACTCATATTTCTCTGTTTCATACACGACGTATCGGTTGACTCTGACACTTGAGATCAATCGATAGTAGAATGATGTATTGTTGCTGACGGCCAGATTGATACCCGGCGTATTGAAATTCAATGTATTCTCAAAATCCCAAATTTCATGTCTGTACCAATAAGCGCCTTCCTTGACGATGTCATCTCTGGAAATATCGCGTTGATTGTCCGTATCCACAGTATTGCTGTTATTGTAGATGTTTAAATCAACCCAACTGTCCGCCAATCCGTTGCTACTGTTTGCAGGAGATTCCGGATCAGCACCTTTTATGTCTATTTGGTATTGACTGCGTTCTACAACTTCGGCTCCCATGGCATAACCGTAATTTCCACCGGAAATCACGCGACCGTTTTTATCCGCATCATCGGTTTTGCCGATATATTCTATCTTCGTTCCGGGATATACTTTGGAATCATAAAGAAGCGCCATGGTAATGGCCATTGACATGCCGATTACCCCATCGTAGCCATCAACCAGAGTCGCAACCAGAGTATCCGCATATAACAACCCAACTATAACCCAACCACCCGGGCCCATGAGAACGAGTTGAAGCGTTAGGAGACTGTATGCGAGAACCAGCCCACCGTAGGTGATTCCTGTGACAATCCCAAATCCGACGCCTCCGATTTTCGCCATAGCCATCCCATAGAGGACACCCGAATAAACGGATACCGCGACATCGACCATTAAACCCGCTCCTTGTATGGAAATGCCCGTTTTTCTCATGATGCCCATGAATTTGTTGTAACGCGCGAGTTTAATTTTATAAATGGCGTCGCTTCCTATGTTTTGTACCGGCGCTTTTAAAAACTTGACGTCGGCTTTGACCAGTAATTTGGTGACGTATTTTGAAAGAACCGGTAACTTGTTTACAACGTCTTTTGAACGGGTCAAAATAAACCAGTCCTGCAACACCTCTTTGTAGACGTTGGTCGGTTCCGATTCTATGATGTCATCACCGATTCCGATGATCTCGAGTTCTCCCAGATTCAGAAGTGACAATGTATCTTTACTGCCTTCAGGATCTTCTCTGAATTCGTATAGATCCTCCGGGTTATTGTCAACCATTTCGCTGATTTCATCCGGACTCAATGTTGCACCGTCTTCAATCCATTTCAAAATCAGCTGTTTTCCTGTGATGACTTCTTTGTCGGAAACATCCATCACAATCCCGTCTCCCGTAAACTGATCTTCATCCAGTTCATCGAGATTCAGCAATTTGTTTTCATCCCAAGTCAAAATAATCATCGGTTTAGGGCCGTCAAAATTTTTCCAGTCTTCATTGCTTTCAATTTGCTGCCCGATGTCAAGCAACGCCTCAAAGAAATAACCGTAACTGCCCTTTACTTCATCGATTGAGGTGGAATCTCCATCGAGAACTTCCGTGATATAGTCGTCTACAACCTCATCCATGGTGTAATTTCCTTGAAGATACCAGCTGTGAAAAAGTGCCGCCATGTAAACGAGATCTTCTGTATTTTCTCCGGTAATAAGCGTCGTGTCGATGCCCTGATGCTCCTCAACCTGCATCCCGGTAATGGCAAATCCCTCGTAATCCTTCATTAGGATCTTTGTGGTCTTTTCCAGATTGTCTTTCTGGCTGATTTGGAAGTTTAGATCCACACTTCCCCAGTTATTATCCGCTTGAATCGCCTGAATGCCGACCATCTCGTCTTCACCGTCGCCATCCATATCGTAAAAAATCGTATTTTGTCCGATGACATCTTGAACCGAACGCCCATCCGACAATTGATACATACGGTCTGTCCAGCCTTCACCGCCATATGCATCCATCACAGCAAACATCCGGCCGGTTCGATCCGTAATGATGAGATCGTCATTTCCGTCCTCATTCAAATCGCGAATCAGCACAGAAAGTCCTCTTTGCATGATTCCATTTCCCGATATATATCGCGACAGCTCATCTTGAGAATCTGCCGGCAAATCATTTATGAGGACTTCCGTTTGTTGAACACCGTCGCTTCCGTCTTCCGTGATGTCCAGATTGAGTACCAATTCATCCATGCCAGTGTCTTCATTATAGGCTTCATAAAGAAGCCATACGGTGCCGAAAGTAGCCGGATAGTTCTCATCCGGGAAGCTCTTAAAAGCCATGTCTCGGATGTCACTGTATTTTCTCGGTTCCGGCAAGGGGGTAAACAGACTATAAGAAGAGGTATCTTTTTCCTCAAAATACCCGTATTCGTCGATTGTCAACGTTCTTTTTGCACCATAAGTTTGATCATTGGCAACCACTTTAATGACTTGGTTGTCATCATCCACTTCATAATAAATCGCCTTTTTCTTGCTTTCATCATCCAAGTAAAACGTATATTTTGAGTTGTTAACACGTGTCAAATCAGAATCCGGATCGGGTTCAACGCTCTTTTGTCGTTGACTCGTTCCTTCAAATTCAAATGCGTAAATTGGATCGCTTTCATCGGCTGCGCGATAAACATTCAGATCCGTATCATAGGTCAAATCATAATATATTTTTTCATAGACGCCGTTTTCTTCGGTCCAATAAATCATCATATCCGGCGTATCATTGTCGTTCAGCGCTCCGATTTCGCTCCCTAAGTATTCCCTGTTGCCATTCGTCTTAACTTCATCTAAAGCGACGTTTTCCCATGCTGTTCTTTCTTCATACGTTACTTCATTGATTCCCGGTCCCCAAACCGGTACAGAATAGGTATTGAGAGATTCAACTTTGGCAAACGGCTCCCACTGGTTTGTGATATTATACGTTTGTGCAACCATCAGCCAACTCAATTTTAAGGTTATCTCAATGTCGTATTTCCCGTCATCGCGCAGTGTCCCCATCTCTGCCGGCAGGTGCAACGTTCCGCTTAGTCCCACAGGGCTGTACTCATCTTCCAAATATTGAAGCGGTACATATAACTGCTCATCATAAACGAGATATCCCCATTCGTCCAAGGTCTCTTGATCCGGGTAGGTATCCATCGTTACTTCCAGCATCGGTACAATTTTGACCGTATCTTCACTGCCGTCAAAATTCGTCATTTGTCCGTCAATATCAATCGGCCAAGTCATCACTCGGCTATTTTCTTTTAAACTTTCGAGATCCGCCGGTTGCAACTGGACTTTAAAGTCTGTTGCTTTTCCCGATGTCGTAATTTTTATGGTCTGCTGTTCAGCAGAGGCCACTTGAGAAAGCGGCGACAAATCCACGCCGTTATTGAGCTGATCGTTTTCAAGGTCTTTGTCTCGGATGTCCGGAAGACCGTCTTCATCCAAGTCTTCTTCCAACAATTCCGGAGTGAGGCTGATAGAGCTGTCTCCTTTTGTCAGGGCGTATAAATCCGAAACGCCGATGTCATATGTATCGCTCTTCAGTGGATCCAATCCGTTTTCGAGTTTAAACTTGTCACTGATCCCGTCTCCGTTGGTATCTTCTTTTTCGGTATCCAGCCCAAGCATGCGCTTAAGTTGATCCGGTAATCCATCCCCATTGCTGTCGGTATCATCATCAATAATGGCTTTTAGGGCATCTAAATCAACGACCTTCGATCCGTTCGTCATAGTGCCCGTTTCTGCGTATGAGATACCACCCCAAGCTGTCGGCATCGCCACTTCTGCCGTCAATAAAACCACCAATAAAAGGCTTAAGACATGTCTCAGAATTTTCACGACGTTCCCCCCTTAACCTATTGATATCTTTAGTTTACACGATGTTTTCCTTCTTGCACACTGTACCGAGGGACAGTCTTTTTGAAAAATGTTGAAAATTCAACATTTAATGCGTAAAAAAATGTAAAAAAAGTGCGCTCTTTCGGGCGCACTTCTGATTATACTTTGATTTTTCAAATAAAGTTCATGACTCATAGGTCATTTTAGGTCTCATTTAACTGATCTTTCTCGGCTAAACGCTTGTATACCGCTTCTCTGAAAAGGGCATAGATCACAGAGCTGAGCGGAACGCCGATCAACATCCCCAGTATTCCGAAAGAACTGCCGCCGATGGTTACCGCAACAAGCACCCAAATCCCGGGAAGTCCGATTGAACTCCCAACGACTTTCGGATAAATTAAGTTGCCTTCCACTTGTTGCAAAACCAATATAAATAGGATAAACCAAAGTGCTTTAATCGGTGCAACCATCACGATCAAAAAAGCGCCGATACCCGTTCCGATAAATGCCCCAAATACGGGAATCAAAGCCGTAAATCCCACAAGTGCCGCAATAACCATGGCATAAGGCATCCTCAAAACCGTCATGCCGAGAAAACACAAACAACCGATAATAATGGCTTCCAAAAATTGCCCCTCGACAAATCGAAAGAAAATGCGATTGGACAGCGAGGACACTTTAAAAATAATTGCCGAATACCGCTCCGGGACCCAAGCGTGGATGACCATCGCCGCTTGTTTTGCCAATTTTTCTTTCTGCAGAAGCACATAGATGGAAAAAACCAGCCCCAAAATCATTGTAAACAGACCGCTGAAAATAGATGATGTAATGCTCAGTGTTGCCGAGAAAAAATCCCCGAGACCGTTCTGTAAAAAAGAAGAAACATACTGTGTAATCCGATCCCAATCAATTTGAAGCTCCGGAACCGAATCGGCAGGAAGAGGGAGCGCCCCAATCCAATTGTTGATATGCGTATCTAAATCTTTGATAAAATCTGGAAAAACCTCGGCCACCATTGCAGTTGTACGCTGAAATTCAGGCACAATCAAAAAGACCAAAACAAACACAGCGCCTATCACCACGGCAAATGTCAAAAGCAATGCCAGCGGTCTTCGCCCTTTGCCCGTACCCATAAAAAAATGACGGCGCTTCGGATATTTTTTATCTAGGAAACGCTTCATTCGGTCACTGACTGTCCCCAAAATTTTCTCTTCGATACCCGTCATAATGACATTCAAAATGAAAGCGATACAGAGCCCCAAGATCACGGGGCTAAGCAGTCCGAGCAAACTGAAAAAAGCAGCCAAAACCTGACTGATATGCTGTACTGCCGAAAAAAGCAATACCGTAAATGTAATGATTCCCAATATTTTCTTGACGCTAAGCCCCATGAATAAGCCCTACCTTTCAGACAAACGGCTATTTTTATACAGTATACCATTTGAGCAACACTTCAATCAACCGGTGAATGGATCCTCCTTACAAACAATACTTGACAATATTTTCTTCATTCGCTATAATGCATATAATAATATTTGGCGATGAAGAGAAGAGTAATTGATGAGACGCTTCACAGAGAGTCCTCACATGCTGAAAGAGGACAGCTGTCAACTTGATGAATAAAGCCTCCGAGCCCTGTGCAGAATCGCTTCGGCGAAGATGGTGCAGCGGATTCCTCCGTTATCGGGATAGAGTATTCGCAATCGGTTTCCGGCGGCCGTACTTGAAAGAGATTCACAGATCCCTGTGAATAAATTGAGGTGGTACCACGAAGTATCTACAACTCTCGTCCTCAAGACATTTGTCTTGATGCGGGAGTTTTTTTATTTGCATCGTTCTGTCGTTTTTAATACTTTTACGATTTGTATCGAGGAGGGAATCCTATGCTTTGGGCCAACAAAATTGCCGAAGAATTGATTGAAACGTACCCTAATGAAGAAACCTTTGTCTGCGCTGCCGGTGTTACTCCGTCAGGCGACATTTCACTGAACAGCTTGCGGGAAGCTGTTATTACCGATATCATCCGTCAGGCACTCGAACTCAAAGGCAAACAGGCGAAAACGCTTTTTTCATGGGATGATTACGATCTGTTCAGAAGAGAACCGGATGAACTATCAACGCCGTTTTCAGAGTACAACAATCTGCCATACTCAGAAATACCCGACCCGGAGGGCTGTCATGCCACCTATGTCGAGCACTTTGAAAGCGCATTCGAATCCGTTCTTTCAAATTTGAACATCCACCCGACTTATATCTATCAACACGAGAAATATTTGAGTGGTGAATACACCGCGGACATTCGGGAAGCACTCAAAAAAAGGCGTGAGATCTATGACATCATCGCCCCGATGAAAAACAGGTTCTTTTCAGAATCAGATCGCGAATCGTATTATCCGGTTCATATCTATTGCCGCTCCTGTGGTAAAGAGACGATGGAAAAAGTCACCTACCACGAGGTTGGAGATTATATAGAATACACCTGTGCCTGCGGCTACAGAGAATTTGCGGCTCTGGAAGGGTTTAACCATATGAAACTGATTTGGGAAGTCGATTGGGCCATGCGTTGGCGCCATGAAGGGGTGACATTTGAACCGGGCGGTCCGGAACACTCCGCCGAATTTGGAAGCTATCAGATTTCAAGTGCAATCGCCGATCAAATTTTCGGCATCCGTCCGCCTTACTATTTGCCGTATGCCTCGGTTTCATCCGACTCGGCTTTTTCCCTTTCGGATGAATCGAGTCGCAAAGAAGCGCTTTCTAAAATGGCTACTGCCGACCCAAGTGAAGGCATTCACATTGCAATAAAATGATCTGATCGTATAAAAATTTTTAATTGTAAAAATTTTTATTTATAAGGAAATTTTATCTATTCACGAAAAATTTATATTTAAAAGCAAAAAAAACATTTACTAAATCCTACCAATGGGTATAATGGACATAGGAAATGTTAAATCATCAATGTTTTGGGTTGAGCTTTGAGGGGATTTAAAGACCTTAAGGCAAGAGGGTACATCAAATTCCGACTTTCGCGGATATTAGATGTACCCCTTTTTCATTTCAAAGACTTTTATGTATTCCGATTGCCATTTTACCCATGCCTGGGGTTCTTAGATACTTTCTCAATGGCCTCTGCCACGGTCTGTATGGCCCGAATTCTAAATTGGAGCTCCATCTCATGTGCCTTAGAATATACTTCTCCGATCTCTGTCGTCAAATAGAGCGGCGGCAATTGATTAAGGCAAATCGCCATGACATCTTCGCGACACTGCGCACATGTACAGCACTCCGGATAATCTTTTATGACCGTTTCATAAGTCTCTTCCACAATCTTTTCCATATAATTTTTCAGCATGGTAGTCCCCTCACGTTTTGATTCGCAATTTGTCAATTCGATTTTTTTCAACGTGTTCCACAATAAAACGAATCCCCTGATATTCCAAATTTTCTCCGATCTCAGGCATTCTGCCGAGCTGCCCCAAGACAAAACCGCCAATGGACTCAAACTCTCCGGACTCAATCTGTGTCCCTAACATTTCGTTGACTTCATCAATCCGTGTACTGCCCTCGACGATATACTCATTTTCTTTAACCACTTCAATATTGTCTTCGTGGACGTCGTATTCATCACGAATATCCCCTACAATTTCCTCCACAAGGTCTTCCATTGTTACCATGCCCGCCGTACCGCCGTATTCATCCAGAACAATGGCAATAGGGACACGTTCGGCCTGCAATTCCCGAAACAATTCTGCCGTTTTTTTAAATTCAAATGTGAAATAGGGTTTTCTCAAGTAAGGGTCCATTACAAAGGTATCATGTGTCCCTTCATAAAAAAAGAGATCTTTCAGGTAGAGGATTCCGATGATGTTGTCAATGTTGTCTTCATAGACCGGGAGTCTTGAAAATTGTTCTTCTTTGAATTTTGCAAGAATCTCTTCATAAGAAGAGTCTCGATCCAGAGCGGCCATGTCCGTCCTCTGCGTCATAACATCCCGAACCTGTGAATCGCCGAAGTCGAAAACATTGTAGATCATTTTCTTTTCGCCGCCTTCAAGAACCCCTTCTTCATGCCCGACATTGACCATGATTTTAATTTCTTCTTCTGTGACAAACGGGCGCTCCGTATTGCCTTCGCCGCCTGCCAATTTCACAAGGAAACTGGTCAATTTTAAAACGACTACCAAAATCGGTTTAAAGAGCACTGTCAGAAAAGCAACCACCTTAGCAATTTTCAAAGAAACCTGCTCCGCACGTTCCGCTGCAAGTGTTTTTGGTGTAATTTCACCGAAAATCAATACTAAAAACGTCATAACGCCTGTCGCCACGCCAATTCCGGCACTTCCAAACAGGGACATTGAAACGGATGTCGCCAAAGACGAAGCGCCGATATTGACAATATTATTTCCAATCAGTATGGCCCCGAGCAATCGGCTCGGATTTTCAAGCAGACGCTGAATCAGCTCTGCCCGAGGCACTTCTTCCTCGACCATCTGCCGAAGCCTGATCTTGCTGAGTGACATCAATGCCGTCTCAGAAGCCGAAAAAAATGCGGAACCCATCAAAAGGAATACCAATATAATAATCTGAACGGTGATTCCGGAATCCAAAAAAGATCACACTCCTAAACGCCTTGCAACAGCGTGTTTTATTTAAAGTCATTATATCATACTTTCATTTGGTTTTTCAGGAATTTACAGTCTTGCCCACAAGCCCCTACAGCATGTCAATCGCCTGGCCCAACACTTCGCCAATCGGTTCCGTAAATGAAAGTGCGGCACGTCCGTCCTGATGCGTGCGCGTCCGATTAATCAACACGAGTTTGCTTCCGGTATAGTATTCAACGAGGCCTGCCGCAGGATATACCACAAGCGATGTTCCTCCGATAATCAGAACATCCGCGCGTTGGATGGCTTTCACTGCACCTTCTATAACGTCATGATCCAGTCCTTCACCATACAAAACAACATTTGGGCGAAGCCTGCCGCCACAGTGTGTACAAATCGGGATGTCGGTGCTGTGGACAACCGCATCCAAGTCAAAGGTTTTTCCACATTGCATGCAGTAATTCTTATGAATGGAGCCATGCAGTTCAAAAACATTCTTCGAACCCGCCATCTGATGCAAACCATCAATATTCTGCGTAATAACCGCTTTTAATTTTCCCATTTCTTCAAGCCGCGCAAGCGCCAAATGCGCTTTGTTCGGAGCTGCATCGGGATAAATCATCTTTTTCCTGTAAAAATCATAAAAAGCTTTTGGATGGGACATAAAAAAATCATGACTCAATATGGTTTCCGGCGGATATTGATGCCCGCTTTCCGTTTCATACAGTCCATTTTCCGAACGAAAATCCGGGATATTACTTTCAGTCGAAACCCCCGCACCTCCGAAGAAGACAATATTATCGCTCGCACGGAGCATTGCTGCCAATTGTTCAATCGATGTCATCTCAACCTCCCTATCTGTCCGATAACCCACTTTGTTCTTCTCTTGTTTCATTATAGCAAATTTAAAGAGAATTTATAGAAAAACCGCCGCCTGAAAGGCGACGGTTTCCACATCGGGAAAAACCCGAAGCTTATTTGTATAACATTTGGCAAATCATTGCAAGTGCTTCTGCACGCGTTGCATCATCAAGCGGCATAAACTTACCTTGATAACCGTTTACAATGCCCATTTCTTCTGCATAAGCCACATAATCAAGGCTTTCAGCGCTGATCTCACCACTGTCTGAGAACGTCACTGCCGGCGTATGATCTTCCATATCAATGTCATTCAACATTGCATGCGCTTTAGAGATAATCACAGCCATCTCTTCGCGGGTAATCACTTCCATCGGTCGGAAGTTATCGGAATCATCAGCAGAGATAAGACCAATGGCTTCTGCCCTTGCCAAGTATGGTGCATACCAATCAGAATCATTGACATCGGCAAAACTTGAAGTGCCTTGAGCCGTTTCTCCGATCGCCTTAAGCGCCATCGTAACGAATTCGGCGCGAGTAATGGTTGCTTCAGGTGCAAATGAATCTTCAGAAACACCCGTTGTTACAAATTTTGAAGCCATTTCTTCAATGAAAGCTTGTGCCCAGTGCCCTTGAATATCACCGAATGTCTTTTCATAGCGAATCAGTGCATAATCACTGAAGTGTGGCGTCCTGAACGAGAATTGACCTGTTTCAGGATCATAGTACGTCATAACAAAAGTATAGGTTCCGTCTTCATTGAGTCGATAAACACCAACTTTTTCAGGATCAACAGTCCCTTCCGGTACATTGATCATTACTCTCATCCATTCAGGGAACGAATTGACCAGTGTATCACCCATATAAAGTTCAAAGCTATAAGAGACACCCAATGCCGTAAATCCCGCACCATCAGGTTTTCCTGTACCTTGTTTCGGAACAACTTTAATCATAATTGGTTCTGTGCTGTCTCCAAACATTTCGGGGGATATGGCAAATCCGACATCACCCATTTGAAGCATCAATTGAACCCCTTGTTTTTGCATTTCTCTTAAAACGGTCGGCGAAATTTCCATGCTGACCGGTTCACTCGGATCGAGATCTCCGCCTGCATCCAAAATCCATTCTGCAAGACCGTTGTTAGCTGCTTCTCTAATCGCCGCTACAATCTCTTCAGTTGCCATCGTCATCACTTGAACACCGTTTTGCATTGTGATTTGAAGGCCTGACGGTTCTTCGGTTCCACCCTGATCAGATGCTCCGCCGCCAGTATAAGTTCCGCCACCGGAAGGTTCATCCGACGGAACATTGCTGAGTGCCGTAGCAGTCGCTAAGACTTTGAAATTTCCTGCATAGTCTTCAGCATAAATTTCCGTTCCGGTCAAATCAATACCGGTAATATCCAGTTCCGGAAGATCTGATACCGCCAGAATTAGCCCGTTCGCATCCATCAGTTCGTAGAGCATAATTTCATGATTATCCGTTGCCGTTATTTCAAGCGTCGTTCCAACAACTTCCGCATATCGAATCGTAGGTGCCGTCAAATCCACTACGACCGGATAGACATAGCGTTGAGATGTTGAAGTTCCGTCAACCAACGCATCGATAACATAATAATATTGTCCTTGGCTGACCAATTTGCCATTAAAAGTACCATCCCAGATCAATGGAGCCAGTTCATTATCAAATGTCGGGAATTGGTAAATAGCAAATCCGCCGCCACTATCGAACTGCTTGGTCACATTAAGAACTTCATTCAAACTAAGGTAACCCATTGGATTAAAGTTCCTATCGTATAACGATAGATTGATGACTTTGGTATTTCTGAGCGCTTGAATCAGCATTGCCGCATTGTCTTTGTATTGGTCTCCGTCAGGAGAAATGGCAATCCAGTCATAGGAGGCTTCATCTGAAAAATCATTGACTCCAAGGAAATCTCCATAATATTCTCCTTGATCTTCAAACACACTAATGAGGGATTGATATTGATACGGCGCAAAGTAAGAGTACATATCGCCATAATAGATGTCATCCTCAAAGATCAACGGATCCGACCAATCGCCGACAAACCCCATATAAGCCAGTGTTAAATCATGAATTTCCGGTTGGCTTTCCGGTGTAATCAGTCGCAGGAAACCATCCGCGAAGAATCCGGTTATAAAGTCTTTGTAAACACCGCCATCCATCGCATCGCTGAGATCTACATGCACCGTAAAGGTCGCTGTATCATCCGCAGGCACTTCAATCACAACAACTGTAGTCGTCGTCGATTTAATCGACGATTCTGCGTTTAAGATATCAATGTCTCCGACATTGCCCGGAATGATCGTGTAAATCCCGTCCGTGGTTGACAACGCCGTTTGAAGTGCTGTGCCACTCACCGTGATAGAGGCGCCTTCAATGTTTTCAGGCAACCCTTGAACAAGATAATCATATCCCGGATATGTCGCATCACTTTGAGCGGTAGCGGAAAGCATGTATTTCACATCGCTTGATCCGAAGTTGTCCAGTGTGACATCAAACGAGAATGAAGTCACATCACCGAGTTCTTTGAGTGCAACTTTAGACTCTCCCGTTTCTCCGTAAACATAAGCACCGGTTGTAACAGCATTTGCTAAATCCAGGGATCCGGCACCTTGCTGTCTCGGCGAATAGTACGTTTCCGAATCATAAGCAATCGGAACGGCTGTACTGAGCATGAGATTTTTTGCAAATTCGACTCTTTCTTCTGCCGACAATGCTGGGAAAACGTCTTCTAGGTATTCCAGCATAATCGCGGAAGCCCCTGCAATATGCGGTGCCGCCATGGACGTTCCGCTTAGAACTTCATATTTATTATCATTAATCGTGGAATAAATATTTCCGCCCGGTGCGGCGATCTCCGGTTTGAACTCAAGGCTCGGTGTCGGGCCCCACGAAGAGAAATCACTGATTTCACCGGCATTCGGATTCGGGAATGAATCAACTTGGCCTTGCGTAAAGCTCATCGTCTTAACACCCGCATCTCTCAAAGCTTCTCCGTCCGTCTGGCCGATGAATACGGCCGGGATTGTACCGCCTGAAACCATTGATACGAGGCTATCTCCTGCATTATTAAAAATAACGACCCCAGCAGCACCGGCATTTTCCGCATTGATAATCTTATCGGAAAAAGTATATGTGCCTCTTGAAATCAAAGCAATCTTCCCGTTGACATCAATTCCTGAAAAATCTGTTGTAGCACCGAGTCCCGCATAGACATAGTCCAGCGTCTGGCCGTTAAGAACATCAGAAGGATCAGGATTCTCAGAGGTTTGATAAGCAACCGTTCTTCCGATGCCTGTGTCAAAGCTAGGCACTTGCATCATTGAATTTTCAAAAGAAGCAACCGATAAAGTCCCCGTACCGACACTCGGTGAACCGACTAACCCGGTATCCGGATTCCATGAATACGTAAATTGCCAGAAACCATCTCCGAAACGGTTCGAGTTTCCGGCAGAAACCGCTACGACAATTCCGGCTTGTTTTGCCGCCAATACCGCCGCCTGTTCCGGGTCATCATCACTTGTAAAACCGGCTGTAGATCCAAGGCTCATGTTGATGACATCCGCACCAATGGTAACGGAATCTTCAATTGCAGCCACGATATCGTCTTCATAAGCATATTGCTTGTCATCGCTAAAGACCTTCATTGCCGCGATTTGCGCTTCCGGTGCAACACCTGTCAACGTTCCGTTTGCCGCAACAATCCCGGACACGTGCACACCGTGTTCAGAAGCCATTGGTTTGCTTGTATCCGGTTTGACATCAGTGTCTTCGTCCGCATAATCATAGGCAAACGGCACTTTCGCAGACAAGTAAACATCATCCAGCGTCAGCGGGCTCAGAGGATCAGCCTTTAAAGCAAACCCTTCTGCCAAAAGATCATTATTGTCCAATATATTTTGAACATCGGCTTCTTTTAACTTCGCCGTTGAATTATCTGTGAGCACAAAATCATGATGCGTATAATCGATCCCCGTATCGATTACCGCAACGAGCATTCCCTCTCCTTTATACCCTACCGTATTCCAGACATAAGGCGCATTGATCAATCCCGTACTGGTCGTGAGTTGAGGTTCAGGCAATTCATAGGTTTTAACCACATGAACCGCTTTGACTTCCGGTAGTGCCTCCACAGCTTTGATATCTTTATAGGTCATTGTGGCACTGAATCCGTTATACGTTTTTACATAGCTGTGCCTAAACGCAATCTCATCCGAGATTGCCTCAATTTTTAACTGAACCGAAAGCTGATCTGAAAGACGCTCTTCTGTTAGGCTTTCAAGCTGACTTTGGCTTAAAGCACTGTAGGAAATCCCCATCGTTAGGGCTTCATTGACGATAGATGTCTCGTTTAATTCAACAATGACTCTGACCGTTTCGTCCGGATCAGAATAGCTCAGTGTTGCGGTTAAATCAGCGCCTGCCCCTGTCGGCTTTTCTATTCCGGCGTAAACCGGCGAAAGCGTCATCAGGATAAGCGCCAGTACGAGAGCAACTGCACTTACTCTTTTCTTCATCTGTACACATCCTTTCCCAAAACCATTTACTTTAAGCTAATTTTTTTGAAACAAACTCCCCATTCGCTTTTTTCTCCGTTTCAAAGTCTCTTGCGAATTCGTTAAAAAAATGTTTTCTTTTTTGTTACGATATATTCATATATTATACGCTATATTTTCCAAAATAAAAATTCCATTTTATAATTAATTTCTCATTTTATAAAAATTTTTTTTTATTTTAATTTTTCAATAGGTCTAAGGTCATAGCACAAATCTTTTTCCAGCCTATTTTGGATTGATTTTCAACAAATAAGGGAATATATTGTATGTTGAAAAAATCAGACCATTTCGCTCGAATAAATTCATGTTATAATGTAAATAAAAATGACACATCTATTTTCATAATAATGTAGGAAAACGAAATACAGTCGGCATTTATGAATACCGCAATACTCTTTTTAGATGAGGATGGTGAATCATGGGTAACAGATCAATTGAAAACGCAGTAATGAATGCACTTGAAGACGGGGTCATCGTGCTCAACGAACAACGAGAACCGGAATTCTTCAACGAAAAAGCGCTTTCACTGTTGAAGATCAGCACCGCAGGTGAACTTGACTATGTTCTGCCCGTTTTTCTCGGAAATTTTGATCCGAAACTCTTTCTCTCCAGCGCTACCCCTGCTGTTCGGCAAAAACGCATTTTTGAAGGGGAAGCCCTAATCGTCAGCGCCTTGCGCATGCCGGGGAAAGAAACTGAAAAAATACTCCTCGTCTTTAACCGACTGGCACACTATAAAGATACTTTGCCGCTCTTTGATGATGAAACCGTTACGGCTTCTCTTCTGAACACCGTTATGGACGCCGTCAACGACTGCCTGATATTTGTTAACAATGACGGTCGAATTGAAATGCTGAGTAAAGCGTATGCTGATTTTCTCAATGTACCCCGTGAAGAAGCCATCGGCAAACACGTACGCCAAATCATAGAAAATACGAGAATGGACATCGTCACAAAAACAGGGAAAGCTGAAATTGCACAGGTTCAGGAAATCCACGGACGAAAAATGATCGCTACGCGTATTCCCGTATTTGTCGGCGGAAAAGTCGCCGGTGCCGTTGGAAAAGTCCTCTTTAGAGATGTAGACGAGCTCAATGCCCTCTATACCAAAATCAATAAAATAGAAAAAGAACTCAACCTCTACAGGGATGAATTCAAAAAAGCCAACAAAGCAAAATATGCTCTGGACAGCATTATCGGCGACAGCGCCGTCATGGTACAACTCAAAGAAATAACCAAAAAAGTGGCCAACACCAACTCCAACGTGCTGATTTTGGGAGAATCCGGCACCGGGAAAGAATTGTTCGCACATGCCATACACAACAATAGCAAACGTTCCGGAGCGCCGTTTATTAAAGTCAACTGCGGCGCCATTCCGAATGAACTTCTCGAATCCGAACTCTTCGGCTACGAAGAAGGCGCTTTTACCGGTGCAAAAAAAGGCGGGAAAATCGGAAAATTTAAAGTGGCTGATACCGGGACCATATTCCTTGACGAAATTGCCGACCTCCCGATGAACATGCAAGTTAAGCTACTTCGCGTGCTCCAAGACAGAGAAATTGAACGCATCGGCGCCACAACTTCGGAAAAAGTAGACGTCCGCGTCATTGCCGCCACCAACAAAAGCCTTGAAGACATGGTTTCGGAAGGTTTATTCCGTCTCGACCTCTATTATCGCTTAAACGTCGTCAACATCAGAATCCCACCACTCAGAGAACGCAAAAATGACATTCCGATACTGGCGCAACATTTGATCGAAAAAATTTCTAAGAATGAAAACGTGCCGGTCAAAGCGATTTCCCAAAGCACACTGGAATACCTCAAGTCCTATGAATGGCCCGGCAATGTCCGCGAACTTGAAAACATCCTTGAACGCGCCATTAACTTCTTAGAAGATGAAGTCATCATTGAACCAAAACATCTCCCTGCCAAAATTACGGGGACAAAAAATATGGAATTCACCCGCAGTCTAAAAGAAACGTTGGAAAACGTCGAAAAGGATACCATTATCAACAGCCTGATTCTCTCCGGGGGCAACAAGACAGAGGCTGCCGACCTGCTCGGCATCAGTCGAACCAGTCTTTATGAAAAACTTACAAGGTATAAGATAGAAATTTAATGTTATTTCCTTAACGAATGCCTTTGTTTCAGAAAATCCTAACAACTTGTGTCCCTAGCCGTTTTGAATGTCTGATTTTTCGTACAATGTTTTGTTTTATACAAAAAAAGTGTACGGAATTCTTTACGTTTTACTTTTTATACCATTTTTTGCTTCGTGAAAAAACATTTGAAATCTTCAAATAAATCGAGAAGTTGAGCAAAGATTGTTAAATTCTTTGACAACTTCTCTTTTTTGTGCCAAAAATACACAGTATACATGGTTTTTTCGCCTTTTTTTGGGTATTTTTTTTGACGTGTTGGCATGCTTATTGC
>JASUTA010000027.1 GCA_030445805.1 Clostridiales bacterium | reverse complement strand
ATGTCGATTTATAAAGTGCCGTCCCTTTTCGCCACCAAGTTGCTTCTCATCGTGGTCTGTACGGTGGTCAGTCTGATGCTCCTACGCGTTCACAAACGAGATTCTTTTTTTGAACGTCACGGTGAAATGATTCTTTTGTTATCCGTTGGCAGCATCATTTTAACCACCATCCTCAATACATTTATAGCGCAACACATCACTTCCGATATCAGCATTTACATATTGGCCATTTTTGCAAGTGCTTCTATTGTCAGACTCAGGCCTTGGAGAGCATTTCTGCTTTATATCTTTTCTTATATTATTTTTGCGGTCGGCATACCGTTTTTTCAAAGTAATCCGGAGTACGCCCTGTCACATTTAGTAAACGGGCTGATATTGACGCTTCTTGCATTTATCATCTCACGCATGTTCTTCAATTACAGTTTAAATGATTACCTCGATAAACAATTTATAGAAGAAAAGAGTCGCGCACTGGAAAGACTGGCTGAACGCGACGGCCTGACGGAACTTTACAATCATCGCACCATATTGGAACTGCTGGAATCCGAGTGGCGAAAATCACAGGCTCTCAGACGACCACTGACCCTCTTGATGTTGGATCTTGACCATTTCAAAAGTGTGAATGACCGCTTCGGTCATCGAACCGGAGACCGCTTTCTCAAAGAATCTGCCGAACTCATTCGGCGCAACATCCGTGAAAAAGATTACGCCGGACGGTATGGCGGTGATGAGTTTATGATCGTCTTTCCGGGTTTAGAAAGCATTCAGGTCGCTGAAATTGCAAAACGCATCCTTTTTGAATTCAGAGAAAAGAAGATTGAAGATTGGACGTTTACATGCAGCTGTGGCATCGCGGTCTTTGATGGTGTTTCTTCCTGCTCCGTCGAGCAGCTAATCGAAGAGGCCGACCGCGCATTGTATGCCGGAAAGAAAAACGGAAAAGATAAGATTATCACTTATACCTCTTTTGTTGAATCCCCGACCGAATCTACAATCGAATCCGTTTCACACCCCTCAGAAAATTTCATTTTAGAATCTTAAAAAGACACATTTCAATGTGTCTTTTTTTTGAATAAATTGTAACTTTAAAAAGCTTGCGGTTTATATAAATGAAAACGGGTATCATTTAGCACATCAGTACAAAAATTTTGCCCGAAGATGAGAAGCCTCCGCTTCCACCATTCAGGTACACTATGGAGGTTTTATTATGTATGGCTTTCTCGGTTGGCTGAATGTACTTCTTCTCGCTGCAATGACTGCACCGTATTGGTTACGCTGGATCAATAAAAGAACGTTCCAATTCAAGGGTGGCCTCTATGGGAAGACCATTCAATATTTACGCAAAATCCACAAACCCTTGGGATTTGCTATCTTAATCATCGGACTCATTCACGGCTATTTGGCTCTCGGTGGATTCAGACTGCATACAGGTAGCGTCCTCTTGGTCACATTAGTGCTTGTCGCCCTTTTCGGATTACTGTTTCACTTCAGGAAAGACAAGAAATTCTTTAAATGGCACAAACGCATTGTCGTTATCGCCGGATTTGCCCTTGCAGTCCACTTATTATTTCCAAACGCCATTTATTATCTTTTGAATTGATTTTTGCCCAAAAAGGATGCTTTATTGAGACTAATCCCCGTTTTATAAAACACGCAGGGGTCTATTTTTTGAAAAATTTTAAACGCATATGAAAAGAGATGGCTTGTGCCATCCCTTTTTTGTGCATTATTCATGCGAAACCACTCTCTTTTGTTTAGCCTATAAAATCCATTCGTTAAAATGGATCTGATCAAACCGGTTTATAGTGAATCATCCCATTCACCAGAACGACCTCCAGTCGCTTTTCATCCACCATGTACTCAATATAAGAACGCAACATACGCTCAATAACCGCCGAACCGAATTTCGTTTTTACATGAATTGAAAACGCATTCACCACGGCTTTAAAAATATCCTCTACAGTCATCGCACCATCGATCGTTTCAAAGACGCGTTCCGCGCGCTCTTTATAAAAATTGATATTGTCGTCTATCAATTGATCAATATTCGTAAAAACACCTTTGTGTGCGACAATGTACTGTGAAGCTTTAAGTGTCTTTAAGCGCGCCTTGCTCTCTAAATCTTCTTTCAAAACAAAGTCATAGGGCATTTTAGCGCCGGCCATGACTTCATAGGATATGAGCGCATCGCCGAGATAGGCGACATCATCCGGCGTAATCAAGCACGTATGCGCCGGACTGTGTCCCGGCGTGTGGAAAACACCGAAAGTCGCCCCACACAGTTCAACCGTATGATCTTCGGGTTCGATCATAACGTCCGTCTTGCATACCATATGTCCGAAATGACGTTCAATATCAGTCATGGCATGACCCGAATAATAAGCTTTTAAAGACATCAGCGAACTGCAAGTCATGGCCTCATTGCGTGCCATTCCAATGACAGTGCCATATTTTCCTTGAAAATAAGCATTGTTTCCAATGTGATCAATATGCGCGTGGGACGCCAAAATACCGGCTACACGCCACTTGTTTTCTTCGAGTATCAACTCGAGTCCGACCCTTTCTCCGTTTGCCCATCCGGTATCGAGCAAAATGACATTCTCGTCATCCAATTTATAAACGGGGATGCTAGACATCCCCGTATCAATACAATACGTGTTTCCTTTAATGTGATTCAGATTCATTTTCGACTTCCATTTCCATTTTTTCGATTTAAACACTATATTTCATTATATCATGAAAATCGAATTCGTCTATGCTCGCTTTTTTAGGATTATTCTATGGTCTCAAGTGCCCGTTTGATAGACTGGACATATGCTTCGATAACCGGTTTTGATGCTTCTCCGTTTGCCTCAACCAATTTCACCAATGCGCTGCCCACAATGACGCCGTCCGCAAGCTTTCCGATATGCGCGGCCTGTTCGGGCGTACTGATGCCAAATCCCACAGCAACCGGGCAATCGGTCGCCTGTTTGATTTCGGAAACCATTTTCCCGATATCCGTTGTAATCTCACTTCGGACGCCCGTCACACCCATGGATGATACCAAATAGACGAAACCGGACGCCTCGTTTGCAATCATTCGAATACGCTGTTCAGACGTCGGCGCAATCAATGAAATCACATCTACCCCATATTGTTTCGCAACGGAGTCCACTTCCTCTTTTTCTTCAAACGGCAGATCCGGCAATATAATCCCGTCTACACCGACCTCTGCACATTTCTTGAAAAAAGCCTCATAACCATAATGAAAAACCGGATTTAGGTATGTCAGAAAGACCAGCGGCACTTCCGTTTTTTGTCGAACGGCTTTCGCCATTTCAAAAACGGTTTCCGTCGTCGTTCCTGCACTGAGTGCCCGCATATTGGCGGCTTGAATAACAGGGCCTTCTGCGATGGGGTCTGAAAACGGGATGCCGATTTCAATGAGATCCGCCCCGGATTCAGCCAGTGCAATCAACAGTTCCGTCGATACCTGCGGCGTCGGATCTCCCGCCGTCAAAAAGGCAACAAATGCCTTGCCGTGATCAAATGCTTGCTTAATTCTACTCATTGATTTGCACCCCCTTGTATCTCGCAATTGCCGCTACATCTTTGTCACCTCTCCCGGACAGGCAGACGATAATCGATTCATCCGGTGAAAAGGACTTGGCAATTTTTTGAACATGGGCAACCGCGTGGGCGCTCTCTATAGCACAAATAATGCCTTCCGTCTTTGCCAAATATTCAAAAGCCTCCACGGCTTCATCGTCTGTTACCGGAACATAGGAAGCCCGGCCGATATCGTGCAAATACGCGTGTTCAGGCCCGATTCCCGGATAATCCAATCCCGCTGAAATGGAATACACAGGCGCAATTTGACCATAGTCATCCTGGCAGAAATACGACTTCATGCCATGAAAAATACCGAGCGACCCCTTGGCAATCGTCGCCGCATGCTGCTCCGTATGAATGCCTTTTCCCGCGGCTTCACATCCGATCAAATCAACGGTCGGGTCTTCTATAAAGGCGAAGAAAGTCCCCATTGCGTTGCTTCCGCCTCCGACACATGCGAGAACGGCCGCCGGAAGTTTGCCTTCTGCCTCTAATATTTGAGCCCGTGCCTCTCTGCCGATAACCGATTGAAAGTCTCTTACAATCATCGGGAAGGGATGAGGTCCCATGACAGAGCCGAGCACGTAATGTGTATCTTCGATCCGCTTGGTCCATTCGCGCATCGTTTCATTGACAGCATCCTTGAGCGTCATCGTTCCGCTGGTTACCGCATGCACCTTCGATCCCAACAGTTCCATTCGGTAGACGTTGAGCGCTTGTCGTTCCGTATCCTCTTTGCCCATAAAGACTTCGCATTCCATCCCGAGAAGTGCTGCGGCAGTTGCGGTTGCAACACCGTGCTGCCCGGCACCTGTTTCGGCGATTACGCGCGTCTTACCCATTTTTTTTGCGAGCAATACCTGTCCGAGAACATTGTTGATCTTGTGAGATCCCGTGTGATTTAGATCCTCACGTTTCAAATATATTTTTGCGCCGCCCAAATCCTTGCTCATCTTTTCCGCATAATAAAGTCCGGACGGACGTCCTGCGTAATTTTTAAGCAAATCATCCAACTCTGCGTTGAACGCCGGGTCCTCTTTATAATGGGCATACGCCTCTTCCAGTTCATGAATTGCATTCATCAGCGTCTCAGGTATGTACTGCCCCCCGTGAACGCCATATCTTCCAGCAGACATTTTTTGTCCTCCTTCATTTTTTCTATGTTTAAACCAGGTGATTCCTGACATTTTGAACGAACGTTGCAATTTTTTCGCGGTCTTTTACACCGGCAGTTTCGACGCCACTGCTGACATCTACGGCATAGGGTCTGTAGCCCATTGCGGAAGCCACATTTTCCGGAGTCAATCCCCCTGCCAGAAAAAAAGGTCTCGAATAGCGTGCCCTCTCGAGGAGAGACCAGTCAAAAGCCTTTCCCGTGCCGCCTTTCCCGTGATCCAACAGTATAAACTCGGCATCCGGCCAATATTCCGGATTTAAGTCCTCTGCCGCCTTCACCGATATTGCCTTAATAACCGGTTTGCCCGTCAGTTTTCTAATGGCGTCAATGTCTGCCTGACGTTCGTTACCATGCAATTGAATCACATCCAATCGGACATACCGAACTGTCTGCAAAATAAATTCGGACGCCTGATCGACAAATACACCGACCGCTTGAATCCCGGGATCAAGTGCCTGCCTGATTTCAGCTGCCTGAGGAATCAAAAGCTGCCGCCTGCTGCTTGCAAAAACAAACCCTGCATAATCCACTTTCTCCCGATTCAACATTTCCGCTTCGGCACATCGCGTCAATCCGCAAATTTTAATTTTGACATCCGATTTTTTCAAAATAGCCTTCCTTCCGCATACCCTTTTATTGGCCCTTTAACGCGTTGAGTGCACTGCGTTTATCTGCCGCGCGCATCAGCGTCTCACCGATTAACACGGCATTGACACCGGCGTTTTCCAGTTTGATAATATCTTCCCGTGTTTTGATGCCGCTTTCGGCAATGAAAACCGTCTCCGGCGGCACGAGATTTCTGAGTGTCAAACTGTTCTCCAAATCTACTTTAAACGTTTTTAAATCCCGATTGTTGACACCTATGATTTCCGCCCCCGCGCCGAGTGCCATTTCGACTTCTTCCGCCGTATGCGCTTCGACCAGAGCGTCCATTCCCAGCGCATGCGTGATGCGAATCATATTTTCAAGCATCGGTGCCGAAAGAATGGTGCAAATCAGTAAAACGGCTTCCGCACCGGCACTCCTTGCCTCATAAATCATGTATGGATCGACGATAAAATCCTTTCGGAGAACCGGACGGGATACAGAGACGGCAATCTCTTTGAGATAGGCAATATCCCCTTTAAAATGCAACGGTTCCGTCAATACCGAAATGGCATCCGCTCCCGCCGCATCATAAGCTTTTGCAATCTCAAGATAAGGAAAATCTGCGGCAATAATCCCTTTTGAAGGCGATGCTTTTTTCACCTCGCAGATAAACCCCATTCCCTTTTGCGAGAGTGCCTTTTTAAATCGCCCGCCCAGTGCCTTTTGATAATCTAAAGTCGGGACTTTCCGTTGTTGCTCTTCCACGCGGAGGCGCGTTTCCTCTGCGATCTGATGTAGAATTGACATATTGGCCTCATTTCTTGTTTTATCGATTGCCCTCATTGCTCAAAATCGTCGTATGAAAGCCCCTGGGCGCTTAAGGCCTCTTATCGTTTAAATCTCATGATTGATTTGAATGTGCGATAAATCGGTCGAGTTGTTTCATCGCCTGCCCCGTTTCTATAATACTCTGAGCCATTTGAATCCCTGATGACAAATCCGGTACTTTGCCTGCAACATAAAGTGCGGCACCGGCATTTAAGACAACGGCATCGTGTTTGGCGCCTTTTTCCCCACTGAAAATGCGTCTCAATATTTCAGCATTTTCTTCCGGTGTTCCGCCGATAATATCGTTTTTATCCGCTCTGTCCAGCCCGAATTCTTCCGGTGTAATGGTGTATTGCCGGATACCGTCCGGACCTATTTCCGCCACAGTGGTCGGTGCGCTGATCGAAATTTCATCCAATCGGTCTTGCCCGAAAACCACCATGCCCCGTTCCACGCCTAAATTGGTCAATACAGCCGCCAGCGGTTCAACTAAAGATTCATCGTAAACCCCCATGACCTGATACGTCGCTCCGGCGGGATTGGAAAGCGGTCCGAGGAGATTGAATATGGTCCGAATCCCAAGCGCTTTTCGAATCGGAGCCACATACTTCATGGCGATGTGGTAATTTTGAGCGAACAGAAAGCAAATATTGATTTCCTTGAGCAGTTCCGAGCTTTGCTCCGGAGAAATCATGATATTGACGCCCAGTGCCTCCAGTACATCAGCGGCCCCGCATTTGCTTGAAGCGGCGCGATTGCCGTGTTTTGCCACCGGAACGCCCGCCGCTGATGCGACGAGAGAAGCTGCCGTAGAAATATTGAAAGAGTTTGAACCGTCACCGCCCGTCCCTACGATTTCAAGCGCTTTCTGATCGTGTAAAAGTCTGACGCAGTGTTGGCGCATGCCGCGTGCGGAACCGGTAATCTCTTCTATGGTTTCCCCTTTCATGGAAAGTGCCGTGAGGTAGGCACTCATCTGAATGTCTGTCGTCTCACCGCTCATGATTTCATTCATTACCGCTTCCGCTTCATCCGCTGTCAGTGATTTTTTTTGGCTCAACGTTTTAATGGCTTCTTTAATCATTTTATCCCTCCAAAAAATTTTTGATAATCTCAAGTCCTCTCGGCGTCAAGACCGATTCCGGATGAAACTGCAATCCATAAACGCCCTTGTCTTCATCCGCAACGGCCATGACTTCTCCGTCCGCCGTCTCCGCAACCACTTTGAGCTGATTCGGAAGGGTTTCTCTCAATGCGGCAAGCGAATGGTACCTCGCCGCCAAGAGGCTGTCTCCCATCGCTTTAAACAGCTTGCTCCCCGGGTCAATTGCCACTTGAGATGTTTTCCCGTGCATGATGGTTTTCGCGTAAGAGACGGTTCCACCGTAGGCTTCACAAATGGCCTGATGTCCCAAACAGACGCCGAGGATCGGAATTTTTCCTGCAAAATGTCGAACGGTATCAATGCAAATGCCTGCGTCTTCCGGTTTCCCAGGCCCCGGAGAAAGTACAATTGCGGAGGGATTCATCGCTTCAATTTCTTCAAGTGTCACGACGTCATTTCGGACTACTTTAATATCCGGGTTGACAGAACCGACTGCCTGAAATAAATTATATGAAAAACTGTCGTAGTTATCGATCAATAGAATCATAAATCAATCCCCTCCTTTGCAAGGTAAATGGCATTGACAACGGCTTGCGCTTTGTTGATGCATTCCTGATATTCCGTCTCCGGGACACTGTCGGCTACAATACCGGCACCGGCTCTTACAAAGACTTTGCCTTTTTTGGCGTATGCAATTCGAATGGCAATACAGGTATCGAGATTTCCCGAAAAATCCAAATAGCCGATGGCCCCACCGTAAATGCCGCGTTTGTTCTTTTCGAGGTCATTGATGATTTCGCAGGCTCTGAGCTTAGGAGCCCCCGAAAGCGTTCCCGCCGGCAAAATGGCATCCACCGCGTCCAGTGCATCACAGGTTTCCCGTATCATTCCGGTCACCGTCGATCCGATATGCATCACGTGAGAGAATCGCTCAATCGTCATATAATTTTCCACAACCACCGATCCGATGGTGCTGATTCGTCCGATATCATTTCGTCCCAGGTCCACGAGCATATTGTGTTCAGCCAGTTCTTTTTCATCTGCCAGGAGTTCCTTTTCAAGCGCCGCATCTTCTTCCGGCGTTTTTCCTCTGGGTCTCGTCCCTGCCAGCGGATACGTGAAAAGCTTGCCGTCATCAAGTTTTACCAGCGTTTCGGGCGATGCACCCGCAATCTCTAAATCGTCACTGGAGAAGTAAAACATATACGGTGACGGATTGGTTGATCTGAGGATACGATACACATCAAACAGCGACCCTTCAATTTCGGCTTCCATTCGGTTGGAGAGAACGACCTGAAAGATGTCTCCTTCTTTGATGTGCGTCTTTCCTTTTTGAACCATGTCGCAGTAGGCTTCTTTTGAAAAGAGGGCTTTAAAATCGCTTTTAATGACAAGTGGCTTTATCTGTGCAGGTTCTCCCGATTTAATCAGTTCAGCCATATCGTCAATAGCGTCAATTGCTTTTGCATAGGCCGCTTCCAGCCCTGACTCGTCGAGATAGAGATTGGCAATCAACATGATTTTTTGCTTGAAGTTGTCGAAAACGATGACTTTATCAAACAGCATCAAATCCACGTCGTTGAACCCTTCCGCATCCTCTGCTTCCAAATGCAATGTCGGTTCGCTGTATTTAATATAGTCATAGGCAAAATATCCTACCAATCCGCCGCTGAACGGAGGCATTTCCTTGATTCTCGGGCTCTTATTTTGTTCCAATATCTCGCGAATCACTTTTCCCGGATGATCTGTTTTTAGGTCTTCTTCATGACCGTTTCGGATGGTCAAATGTCCGTTCAAACAAGTAATTTCCATTGAAGGATCGTAACCGAGGAACGTGTATCGCCCCCATTTTTGAGTATCTTCCACACTCTCAAGCATATAACAATGCTTGCTCGCTTTTTTGAGCTTTCTGAGCACTTCAATGGCTGTAATGCGATCGGAGAACAACGTTCTGCAAATCGGCAGCCGCCGGTATCCGGCACTCTCATCTTCGAAATAGGTTTTTGCTTCTTCTAATGTTGGAAAATTCATGTTCCACATCCTCCGTTTTTAGATTCTGTCCTTACGTCATGGGAACGTTTTTCCATTGCAATAAAAAATCCGTCCATGACAGGTCATCTGTCAAGGACGGATTGAAATATCCGCGGTGCCACCTTGATTCATGCAAATGCATGCGCTTTGTCGGGATACTATCATATCCCCGGCAACTGACGTGTGCCCGACGTCGCAAGATACTCGGCAAAACCATCTGCCTTTCATCGCGCCCTCAGCGGTCCATTTAACAGTCTGCGTTCGACTCGGCTCTCATCTTCCCGAATTCTCTGTACGTGCACGATCTGTTTTTATCTCCGCTTCAACGGTTTAAAACAATCATTTAATTATCAGTAATTAAACCACATTTCAGCTTCTGTGTCAAGCCGAATGTTAATAGAAATTAATTTTTACAATTCTTCTTGCATTCTCTCATTGCAATCTTATAAAATCAGCGTATACTTTTTTATTATCTCAATTCGAAAGGCGGCTTCTTATATGCAAGAGTCTTCAAATGTCAGCTTATTGGCACTTCCGGCATTGATTTTGGTCCTTGGAATGATCGCTTCCAAAATCAGCAAAAAATTACATATCCCCGATATTGTTATTTTTCTTCTTTCAGGTGTCATCATCGGGCCCGCCGTACTCAACATTGCCAACCTGGAAACTTATTCGTCGGCGAATCAATTTATTTTAACTTTTGGCTCCGCATTCATTCTCTACGGCGGTGGTCGTGAAATCAAACTCAAAGTTCTCAATGAAGTCAAATGGAGCGTCACACTGCTCGCGACACTGGGGGTTTTTATCTCAGCGATTATCATTGCAGGGGTCTCTATGTTGGTCTTTCATCTGGACTTTATTTATGCGTTCCTCATCGGTTCGGTTATTGCTTCAACAGATCCGGCGGCTCTGGTTCCGATTTTTCAAAAGATACAGATCGTCGATCGGGTCAAACAAACCGTTATCAGCGAATCTGCTTTCAATGATGCCGCCGGGGCCATTCTCGTTTTGTCGGTTCTGACCATCATACAATCCGGGAAATTTTCTCTGCTCGCCAATACCGAACAACTCTTTCAAATGATTTTCTTCGGCATCCTATGCGGAACCGTTGTCGGTATTCTGTTTTCGATTTCCGTATCAGAGGGAAAATACGGCCTCTTTATTGAATTTGCGCCGATTGTCTCCATTGTAGCGGTCCTCATCTCGTACTCTCTGGCAGAAGTCGTCGGCGGGAGCGGCTATATGTCTGCATTTATTACCGGTCTGATATGCGGCAATAAAAAGAACTTTAAACTTTGGGTTCCGACAGAGGACTTTGAAATTCAACAGCACGTCCGCGAAACCGTTCTGACGGTTATGAAAATTTCTATTTTCATTTTACTGGGGATGCACGTTGATTTCACGGCACTTTTCGCCTACTGGAAAGAATCACTGATTGTCGTTGTGGCCCTGATTTTCGTCGCCCGTCCGATTGCGGTTCTCGTTTGCACGAAACTGGATTACAGGCAAAAATGGACTAAAAACGAAATTCTTTTTATGATGTGGATTCGTGAAACCGGTGTCATCCCCGCAGCGCTCTCCGGAGTCATTGTCAGTCAAAAGATTCCCAATGCAGAGATCGTTTCCTCAGTCGTCTTTATGACCATTCTCATCACACTGGCCTTTCAGGCGACCTCTACACAAACCGTGGCGAAACTGCTTCACCTGGTTCAAATTAAGAACAAACCGGACACCAGCCCTTCTACCAGCAAACTCGATCATATTTCTTAACAGACCGGTTGTTTTGCCGCGACGTTGTGATACAATAAACGGATAGAGAACAATGATCGGAGGGATCGCAATGAAAACAAATGCAGAAAAACTCGTCAAACAATCCGTTCAGGGATTTATCAAGCCTCTGGCTTTTACGGGTTACCGCCTGGATACAGAAGGCAAACCACATGTCGTCCCCGCAACGGGCGGAATCACTTATAATGTCAAAGTCGGAGACAGCGCTTTCGGTCTTGCCGGAGACCACATAGAACCCGGTGTGTCCGTCTATCATCCGGATCCTAAATACTCTGCCGGACTCAACGTCTTCAGTTGCATCGGCAACCGCGCACGCGTTATGACCGGTGATGCAAAAGGCAGTGTGGGATTTGTAACCGGTACGCACGGCGGTGCCGAACACGTTTTGATCTATTTCGATGAAGACACCTTGTATCAACTCAATTTAGACGATAAAATCCTCATTGAAACCCTCGGACAAGGGTTTGAACTGAATGATTACCCCGATGTCAAAATGATGAACCTCGATCCGAATCTGTTTGAAAAAATGGGGATTGAAGAACGCGACGGCAAATTGATCGTTCCGGTCACTTGCAAAGTTCCTCAAAACATGATGGGCTCAGGTGTCGGTTCTTCCTTTAACCATAAGGGCGACTACGATATCATGACGTCTGACAAAGAAGCGGTGAAAGCGACCGGCGTCGACAAACTGAAATTCGGCGATATTGTGCTCCTCGAAAACAGCGACAATACTTACGGGCTCGGAGCAATGCTCCCGGGTGCGGTTTCCATCGGTGTCATCATTCACTCCGACTGTATCAAAGCCGGTCACGGCCCTGGGGTCACGATCCTCATGAGCAGCAAAACGCCTTGCATTGAAGGCAAAATCGATCCGAATGCCAATATCGCAAATTATATGGGCATTTAAAAATTTCATTATTGAGCACACAAAAACGCTTCCTGACATGCAGGAAGCGTTTTTTAATGTATTCACCGAACAAAGTGTGTTTTCCGTGGCACTAATACACGATATTGACTACATCCGGTTTACTGTCTCCGAAAACGGAAATGCCTTGAGCCTCCAATTGATTCAACAAAGATGAAATTTCATCCAGACGTCCGAACAACGTCTCGGAAAGCTCCGTTACTTCTCTCTGAAGTTTTTTTGCAGCCTCATCATCTTTTTGTTTGACAGCTTGAAGCACGGCTTCCCCGGTCCTATGAAATTCATTGTGAAGCGCATCGATTGATGACCACTTTTCGGCCACCATCGGATGATTAATGGAAACCGAATGATAGAAATGCCCAAATGCGCATTTTTGCGGATTGAACTGTAGTGGATAGGATTTCATTTCGGTCACCATACGATTGAGAACACTGAGCCAATTGTGATGGGCTTCTTTTGCACGGACAATGTTTTCGAGAATCTCCGCATTGGTCAGAGCATGTGCACTCACATTGAGCACCTGCATTTGTTCATTTAAAACCCCTGAAAGCACATCGTCAATTTCCGAAATTTGTTTTGACAGCGTATAACTGTGTTCGGCATTGTCTCGGATCACCAGGGTCATTTCACTCAATCGTTCCGCATCCTGACTGGAAGATTCCATCGCGTGGTTGATTTCTTCGGCAGAAACGCTGATATTGCGCATTTCTCCATTGATCTCGCCGATGCTTCGAACCGTCTCTTCAAGCAAAGTCACATTCTCTCCGATAGCGCCTGCGACGCTTGAAATTTCCTCGCTCATCCGAGAAGTTGACTCCAAAGTAACGTCCATACTCTGTTTTCCCTGAACCGTTGCATTTCGAATTTCATTCATGAAATTTCGCATGTCACCCAAGCTTACATGTGTATCTTCCGCCAATTTTCGGATTTCTTCCGCGACAACCGCAAATCCACGGCCGTGCTCTCCGGCTCTCGCAGCCTCTATAGAAGCATTCAGAGCCAATAGATTGGTCTGGCTTGCAATGCTGGCAACCCCTTCTACGATTTGATCTACTTTTTGAGTTAAGCTGACCAATTGGCCCATCTTGTCACTCATATCACCGGCATTGTCCATAACCGTTTCTTTCAATCAATTGATTTCGTGCACTTGAGACAAACTCTGATTGTTGCTTTCGACCAGATGTCCGGCCGCTTTGGACAATTCATCCAAAGTTTCGGTTGTTTTAAGAATCGTTTCACTGACCGCATTCATACTCGCCGTCGTCTCTTCTACAATGGCCAGATTGGATTCGCTGAGCATGGACAGATTGTTAGAAAACTCTGTTAAGCTTCCCGCGGAATGGGCAATATCCACATCGAAACTGCTCAATTTGACAACGGCATTCAGAAGGCGTTTCGTAGCCGTATGCATTTTGTCCTCACTGTTGAACAGCTTCTTGAAAAAATCCAAAAAAGTCTGATGAATAGAATATTCCACTTGAGGTTCCTCAGCAGGCATTCCTCTGAATTTTAACTCTGCATACTCAATAATTTTGCTCGTTTCGCCACATTGGTTTTTACTTTTGAAAAACATTTAAGACTCCCTCCAAAAACCATTATTGTTGTATCTTGTTTTATACATTATATCGGGTTTCTCCATAGTTCACAATGGGGAAAAGTAACGCTTTTTTGTTAAAAATACTACTATCTTAAGTTCTTGTTTTTCGATGGGTACAAAAGGATCAATTTATTTTAACTTGCACCTGAAAACAATGGATTAAGCCCATGTAATTTTTAAGTAATTCTTTAGATTTTTTCAACTTTATCTCACTTTTTGAATTGTACTTTTCTCATGTTTGTGATAATATTAACATGATGAAAGGTGGTGTGTGCCTGATGGAAATAAAAGTTTGTATCGGGAGTGCCTGTCATTTAAAGGGATCGTATGACGTCATTCATATTTTCAAAGACTACATTCAAGAAAATCGTTTAGAAGCTGTAATGGACCTAAAATCTTCTTTCTGCTTAGGGAAATGCTCCAATGCGGTCTCTGTGGTCGTTGACGCCGACAAATATTTTTCGGTCTCTCCTGACTCGGCACGTTGTTTTATAGAAGAATTGCATAGGTGGGTGATGAAATGAATTTTATTGATTTTGACCATGAAAAATGTGACGAGTGCTTCAAATGTTTGCGGGTATGCCCGACGAAAGCCATTGCGTTCACCAATCACAGCCGCCATATTATCAATGACCTCTGCATCAAATGCGGTCGCTGCCAAAAAGAATGCCCTCAAGGCGCCCTGACCATTCATCTGGATCTTCAAGGCGTTCAGCATGCCGTCCAAACCGGAAAAACCGTCATCGCCTCAATTGCACCTTCTTTTGCCGGTGCGTTTGATTTGGATGCGCCCGGGAAAATGTGCGCGGCTCTTAAAAAACTCGGATTTTCAGCGGTTGAAGAAACCGCACGCGGCGCGGAAATGGTTTCTATAGAATATGAAAAATACATTTCGAAGAGCAATCTGCCAAACATTATTACCAGTTGCTGCCCTTCAAGCAATTACTTGATTGAACACTATTATGAGAATGTCATTGACAGTGTTATTCCGGTCGTTTCCCCAATGCTCGCCCACGGCTTTGATATCCATGCGCGTTACGGCAGTGACGTATTTGTCGTCTTTATCGGCCCTTGTCTTGCCAAAAAGGCGGAAGCCCTTGAAATAGAAAACAGTATTGATGCGGTCATCACCTTTAAAGAATTGGAATCCTGGTTCCACACAGCCGGCATTTCACTACAAAACATGGTACCGATTCCGTTTGATACGCCTTCCAGCAAACGTGGGAGAGCCTATCCCCTCGGAGGAAGCCTGTGGAGAAAAGACCTAAAAACACGAATCAGTCCACATTATAAATACATTCACATTGACGGCGTTGCTGCCTGCCAAGAATTTTTGAGTGCGGTAAACGCCGGGGAAATTACGGGATATTGCGCTGAACTGAATATTTGCGAAGGAAGCTGCGTCAACGGCCCCGATATGCCTTCCTGTGCACCGAATCGCTACCGCAGAGTCCAAGCAGTTACTCAAAATGTAGAAACACCTCGAAACGATCAAAGGGATCCCGGCTATCATCGCCTGCCGGTGGAAGTACTCAAACGAACTTTTGAACCACTTCGCACCAACATCCCTGAAATCAGTGATTTTCAAGTTGCGGAAATTTTGATTACAATGGGCAAATATTCAAAGCAAGACCAGCTCAATTGCGGTGCCTGTGGCTATTCCACATGCCACGATAAAGCGGTTGCAATCGCTCACGGTTTTTCAGACATCAATATGTGTATGGATACACTCAGAAAGAAAGCCGAAAGCCTCCAATCCGTCATCGTCGACAACAGCCCGAATGCCATTTGTATTTTAGACAGTGAGCAGCGCATTCAATCGGTTAACCCCTCATTTAATCACTTGTTTAATGCCTCTAAAATCAAACTGGATTATTGGCCGATACAAGCCCTTATCGAGGACACCATTTTTGAAGACCTATCGCGCTCATCGCGTCAGTTGATCAGTAAAAAAATCTATCTGGATTCCATCGACCGAACTTTTTTCTGCAATGTCGTCAAACTTGAAAATGGCAAAAACTACGTCGGCATCCTCACCGATATCACAGAAGCAGAAAACAGTCGCCGCGAATTGGATCGCGTTAAAGCCGAGACCATGGTCACTTGCCAGCACGTCATTGAAAAGCAAATGCGCGTCGCTCAGGAAATTGCCAGCCTTCTCGGTGAAACCACCGCTGAAACAAAAGTCGGTCTGAATAAATTGAAAACCTTAGTTCTCACTGACGGAGGCGACACACCATGACCATGCCCCACTACATCGACATTGCACATCATTCTCTCAACAAATTTGGGGAAGAACTATGCGGTGATAAAGTAGAAATCATCAAACACGATGATCGAATCATCGTCGTACTCGCCGACGGTCTGGGAAGCGGCGTCAAAGCCAATATTCTTGCAACGCTTACCAGCAAAATCATGAGCACGATGCTGGAAAACGGTGCCGATCTCATCGAAACCATCGATACCATTACACAAACCCTGCCCGTTTGCAGTGTTCGAAAAATCGGCTATTCCACATTCAGCATCATTGAACTGGATGCTTCACTTCACGCGCGCATCATTGAATTTGACAATCCGCCGTTCTTTTTGTTGCGCAATCATCACATTCTGCCGATTGAAAAAGAAATGATTGTCTCTTCCGATAAAAAAGTTTATATCAGCAGTGTTGACCTCAAAATCGGGGATGAACTGACCATCTGCTCCGACGGCGTCATTCACGCCGGAGTCGGCATGTTGCTTAACTTTGGGTGGGAATGGAAAAACGTCGCCGAATTCCTTGAAAAACAAGATTGCATCTCCAGCGAAAAACTCAACCGACGCTTGATAGATGCCTGCAACAGCCTCTATGAAGACCACCCCGGCGATGACACCACCGCCGTCACCATTAAAGTCCGGGCACCATTAGAAGTTCAAATTTTTACCGGGCCGCCTTCCGATCCGTCACTTGATGCACAGGCGATTAAAGCCTTCATGGCCTCACCAGGGAAAAAAGTGGTCTGCGGCGGAACTGCTGCCAATATTTTTGCGAGAGAATTGGGGCGCGATATCATCACCGAAATGGATTATATCAATCCGGAAGTACCGCCAACGGCGGAAATAGAAGGGCTCGATCTCGTCACTGAGGGCGTTTTAACGCTCAAAATGGCTTCCGAAAAATTAAAAGCCATCGCCCACTTAAACGAAGAACCGTCTTTCGAAAAGAAAGACGGCGTCAATGCATTGCTAAAACTGCTCGTTGAAGACAGTACGCATATTCATTTTTGGGTGGGCAGAGCGCTCAATCCGGCACATCAAAACCCTGATTTTCCAAAGGAACTCAGCTTGAAGACCCACATCATTCGCGATATGGCGGGAACGCTGGGGAAACTCGGGAAAATCGTCGACATTCATTTTACGGATTGATTCAGCTTTCCGCCCTCTCGCGCGTCGTCTGCAATTTTGCACTGTCGGCTATTTCTGCACGGTTACGCCCGAATGCCTTCGCGCGATACAAAGCCTTATCCGCTTCTTTAAAAGCGAAATAGAAATTCGGATAGTAAGGCGGGACAAACGTAGCGATTCCGAGGCTAATCGTCACCGGGGCCGTTCTTTCATCACCGATATCAAACGGAATTTCCGACACACATTTTCTGAGTTCCTCCGCAAGAATGACCGCATGTTGATCTGTTTCTTGCGGCAGATAGATTAGAAATTCTTCTCCGCCCCAACGTGCCACATACCCTTTGTCTTTTAAATGAGCGGTGAGCCTCTGGCTTACCGCTTTTAATATGACGTCGCCCACCAAGTGTCCGTAGGTATCGTTGATCACTTTAAAATGATCGATATCAATCAGAATTAAGATGCCCTTCCCTTCTTTTTTCTCCAGTTCATTTACCGATAAACTAACACATCGCTCAAATTCTCTTCGATTTAAGAGCGTTGTGAGCGGGTCATGCGTTGAATAATAATTCAGCTTCTGATTAGCCGACTCAAGCATTCTCGTCTTTTCCAAAGCCGTCTTAAAATTTCGATAGAGAAACCCGGTCGCCACAATCGTTCCTAAAAAGAAAATAGATCCGTTTGCAAGATTTGAAAAAGCTGCCGCCCGGTTTCCTTGCCATTGATATAATCCAAAGACAAAAGTCATATACGGCAAAATATAGACAAAGATATTATAAGGCATGCGCAATTGCATTGCCATTGCACTCATCATGACATTGATTACAAACACCGTGATTTGAACGCTTTGAACCTGATCCAATCCACTGATAAAGCTAAGTAACGTCAACACCAACGAAGCGCTCACATAAGCGCCATACTCCGTCCATCGTTTAAACGGCCGTTTCAAAATATAACCGGCGATTATAACGTTGACCGTCGAATATACAAAAACCGCCAAATGCAGCCCAAAATAGGCTCTATACAGCCAGAACGGGGCCATGTTCGCGCGCATCCGCGGCAAATCATAAAAGACCATCAAAAGCGGTTCTATCATCATCACAAAAATATAAAAAATACGAAGTCTGACCCAATTAACGCGCGTCGCCTCTTCTGTAACGTGGCGCTGTATGGACTCTCTCGTTTCATCCCCAAAAGACGTCAAATAACTTTCCCCCATCTTCTCCGCTTTTTCTAAAAAAGCCGTCCGATTAAGAACTCCAAAAGGATCTCAACCAGTCGACACTGCCGTTTGACTCTACTGTTTATCCGTCCCGCTGTGTTTCTTTTCAATGGATTCCAAAACTTTTTTTTGCTTGCTTCTCAAAAATTTTTCAATGCCCACCAAAGCGACAATAATAACCCCAATCAAATTGTCACGAACCAGTAGCGTTCCTGCCTCAATGCTGGTAGACAGCACATACAAAACACTCCATAAAATCGAAAACCATCCAAGTAAATTGACCTGTGATTGATTTTTTGTTCTGAGGCCGGTAACCGCTAAAATAAGGATACCGGAGAGAACGGCCGCATTGATATAGCCGATGCCCTTCACCAAAAATCCGCTGTCCCCCATATAATTGCCTACAGAAAACAAAACAAACAGTCCGATAAACAATATGCCCGTCAATATCTTTTTAATCATTTCTTCTTCCTCTTTCGTCTCTGTGATTGTCTTCAAAAAAAGCAGAACGACTATAAAACTGTTCTACGAGGTTGCATGCCTCAAAAATAACAATATCCAGGTGGTACAGCCAATCTTTATTTTCCTGAAATCCGGCTAGGTAAGCAAACTTTCTCATTTCAAGCGCTTTCCCGAGCGCGTGTGAGAATGTACCGAATCCGGGCTGCATCACGCACCACTCCGCCGCTCTTATGCGCGGTTTAACCGATCCCGTCACCAGCCAACACAGGGCTTGAGCCAGCTGAAACAATGCCTCTATCTCATGGATTTCAGCGGTTCTGACAGTAGAATGCGCCTTCATAGAGGCAATCATGTCCGAAATATCTTCGAGGAGCGCTTCCGGAGACGGCATTTCATTTTGATTTCTCAGATCCGAACCGTCTGCTATGATTCCATGAGACAAACACGTGGCCTTTTCAAAGGCAGAAATACGCCATTTATCGATCAGAGTGGATTGCTCGGGGCCCCAATAAAGACCGGTCACTTCTCCGGGTTCACCGGCGTCTTCCGTGGAAATAAAAACGCCACTCAACCGGCTAAAAGCAATCGCCTTTTCCGCTTCAAATCGCTCTCTTAACGCAAACAACGATTCAATACGGTTTCCGGATAGTGGTGTCTTTAATAAACAGTCAAACTGGATACAATCATAATAAGGTGTAAAATCAGAATCGCACGCTGCCCCATAAAGGCAGAACATCTCAAAATCATCGTGAAAAATATGCCGGATAGACGGCATCAAAATTGAAAGAACGGACTTTACATCTTGATTCAGCATAGCGTTCCTCAACTTCCGAAATGATGAACAACCATCGATAAAGAACGATACAGCACCGTAATAAAAATCGGAACAAACGCGACAAAAACAGCCGCATCAAAGAGCATAACCGGACTGCCTGCGATAAGACGCAATACAAAACCGCCTCCTGTCGTCAGCATGGTAACAAACAGCACAAACAGAGCGTGTTCATAATAGAGCGCATAAAAAACCAAAGCCGTATAGATGCAAGCCACAACGACAAGGATCAATAAAAAGATTTCCAAAGCGGGACTGATCCCACCTCTCGGAATGCCCAGGCATCCAAGTAACGCCAAGAAAATCAGCGTCATACTCAAATTTACTTTTTTCTTGTCGACGATGTACAGAAGCATCTTTTCCACGACGGATCACCTCTTTTTTTATTCCTTTTTATTATAGCATTTTCACGTTGAATATCAACGGATAAACGCATCTTTTATCCTCTTGCTCGCCTAAGAGCGGCCGAAAAATTGATGACTCCCGCAAAAACGATCAACACACAGCCGATCAGAGAGTAACCATCCGGGATTTCTCCCCAGAAAAGAATCCCAAATAAAAGTGCATATAAAATTTCAGCATAATTATAAATAGAAAGTTCCGAAGCCGGCGCATACTGATAGGCGTGCGTCATTAGCATCTGACCCGTTAACGCGAATGTACCGATTCCGACCAAGGCGAGCATTTCAAAAAGAGTCGGAATGACCGCCCCTTCAATAAACATCGCCGGAACGAGTACCACACTGGATAACAGACAAAAGTAAAAAACGATGAGAACCGGCGAATCATACATTGTCAGACGCCGAACAATGGTGTAGGCGGATCCTGCAAAAATAGCCGACATCACGGCAATCGCCCCCCAAAGTGCCGAATAGTCAAACGATGGCCTTAAAACAAAGACAACGCCTGCCACCGCCATAAAAAGTGCCAAGATTTGACGCGGCATCAACGTTTCCTTTAAGAAAATCACCGAGAATACAATGACGAAAAACGGCGACATCTTGTTGACAATGACCGCATCCGATAGATTCAAATGCCCGATAGCCAAATAATAACACGTCACACCGAGCATCCCCAAAAATGCCCTAAAAAACATAAGCTTCGGTTTATTGGGCTTCAATGAAATTTTTTGCCTAAAAATCGTAAAAGAAACAAAAATAAGTCCTATAAAATTTCTAAAAAAAATTTTTTCTGTAACCGGCAAATTCGGCACGCTTTTCACCGTCGCCGCCATCAAAGAAAAAAACAGCGCCGCCAAAAGCATATAAAAAATGCCTCTCTTTTTATTGTTCATATTCTCCCTACCCCTGTTATCTGTGCCTGTCTAAATTAAGCGTCAAGCATTTCCATGCATCTCATGTTTTGCGATGTGTCTTCTATAAAAGTAAGAAACCGCTAAGTTGACGCCGACCAGCCCGAGCAAAATCCATAAAATATAAGAAAGATCGTATCGGACCGAAATTAAAGTCCCGATCAAAGGTGAAATCGTCCATCCGATGCTTCCCACCAGTCCCTGCATACCAAAAAGCGCCCCGCGCTTTTCAGGAGGTGTCTGCTCCGCGCTAATAGCCGTAATCAAAGGTTCAAGCCCACCGATAATCAGGAATAAAAGCGAATAGAAAACAACAAATGCCGCAAAACCATGGCTGAAATTCAGCACAAGCACATCTAGGAAACTCAAAATCAAGATCACACGAATTATTTTTATTTTGTCGCGGCGATCACTCATTCTGCCCACGACAATTGCCGAAACCGCCGTCACAAATCCGATAAGTCCGCTGATATACCCCGTCGTTGCTTCAACACTTTTTGCATTTGGCATAATTTCCAAAATATAAAGCGGCAAAAATGGTTGAAAGACTGTCCGAGTAATTCTCTGAACAAAAAGCATCAACATCATGATGATCGTCACATGATTAAAAATAACACGCCATTCCGACCGACCCGAAAAAGGTTTTGCCTGAACATAGGCCTTTTCTTTCACGGGCTTTAAGAAAAACGTTACAATCAAGAACCCGAGGACCATCAGTCCTGCGCCGACGAGAAAACTGACACGATAGCCATAGAGTTCTGCAACTTTCCCGCCGATCATCGGGCCGACAGAATAGCCGATAAAGGTAGACGATGATAGAAATCCCAAGGCATAAGAAAGCTTATCATTCGGCGTATTGACCGCTACAAATGTCGATGCCGCCGTGACAGTTCCCGTAAAAACACCCTGTAGCAACCTAAAAACAATGAGTTGCCAAACCGTCGTAGACATGCCCAATCCCGCCATAATAAATATTGCCGCAAAAGTGGCTCTTTGCAGCATGACTTTTTGTCCGTATCGATCCGAAAGAACGCCCCATATCGGGGACATGACGGCCATTGTAATCGCCGGTGCCGAGCTCAAAACGCCGGTTATAATCTTGAGTTGATCCGGATCCGTTACACCCAAACTCTGTGCAAAGAGCGGCAAAAAAGGAAGTCCAAATCCGAAACTCATCAGAGAGATGATTTGAGATATCCAAATTGTATAGAGGTTTAATTTCCAGCGTTCCATTGTCAATCCTTTCGTTCTGCCTCATTTGCTGTATATTTGCGGTGTAAGATGCCTTCTGATTTAAGCTTCGTTTAAGTTTATCATGTTAAGATGCCATTGAACACATGAATTTGAAAAAAAGCAGGTGATCCGATTCATGAAATTTTTAATCCCGATAGAAGATCTCAATTCAAATTACGATACCGCTTTGAATGTTTACATACCTCATGCACATCATGAACTCGTCATATCCAATTTAAAATTGGACATGAAGAAGCATCGCGTTCGTGTTTCCGAGGAAGACCTTGACCTCACACGGCTGGAATTTGAAGTATTGACTTGTCTGCTTCTCTACCCGCACACAGCCGTCAGCCGGCAAGCGCTGATTCAATTTGCATGGAAAAATCCTTCCCGCGTGGAAAAACGCGCCGTTGACGATACCATCAAACGCATTCGGGACAAGCTAAAAGGAAGAGAGACCTCCGTTCAAATATTGACAAAACGCAATCATGGATTTGTCATCACAGATCAGGATGAGCAACCTTTTGCATAAAGATCGGAAGA
>JASUTA010000026.1 GCA_030445805.1 Clostridiales bacterium | reverse complement strand
TTTTCTTCATCGGGGAGTACACCGCCGTAACAGGTTAAATTCGTGCCGAGCCCAACCAGTTCTATATGCCGCATTTTTAAAATTTCTTCGACAAATTCCGGCACTTGTTCCGGAAGAACACCTTCTCTGAGGTCGCCCAAATCTACCATCAGCAAAATTTTATGCCTTTTTCCCGCACGTTCAGCCGCTCGGTTCAGAGCACGGATAACGGGCAGTTCGGAATTCAGGCTGATATCAGCGAGGTCTACTGTCTTTTCCGCTTGACTCATCATCGGAAGCCTTAGGAGCATCTTTTCCGATTGAATGGCTTGAATCCGTTCCAAATTTTCAAGACGCGAATCGGCGAGACTCGTGAATCCCACCTGACAAAGCACTTCTGCTACTTTAAAATCCGCACAAAAAACTTTTGTCACAGCGCTGACGGAGATGCCGAATGATGCGGTCATTTCCAAAATATGCGTTGCATTTTCTTTGAGTTTATCCATGCGTATGACCAGTCTCGGATACACGATACCCCTCCTCCGTTTTCTGCTTACATCTGTTTCGGATTAATGGATTGCCGGCGCACCGCCTTTAATCAGTGACCTTTCCAATAAAATCAAAGCCGATTCCGGATTTGTTTCGGATAAAACACCGGCCGCCGCCATAATATAATCTTCGTCCGTCCACACCTGAACGTCCTTTGGCGGAAGCAATCGATCTCCGGGGAATTCAAAAGCCTGCTTAATCAATTGAACGCGATTCGGCAGGCGCGTACACGCTCCGCCCGTTCCGATAACCGTGTGAACTTCCGTCAGGTCTTTCCCTTCCGCATAAGTCTTTTTACCGGTTCCGAATACGGTTCTAAAATGTCCGGCATGCCGATAAACCGCTGTCCGAATCGCTTCCTTTGTCAATGTTTCCACAAAGGCAATCTGTAGGTCGGTCTTCGGAATCGGCAGATGCCCTTCAATCAAATCGGATAAAACCGTTTCCGTCACCTCCAGCCGGTCGGCGAGTATTTCCCGTCCGATCATGGACACCAGATTCGGCATGTTCACATAAACACCCAAATCGCCTTCAACGGTCCGCTTGGCTTTCGGTTCAGGTGCCAATAGACATCTGGAAACCGCTTCACTTCCCTCCGTAACCGAATGAACATCCGTCGTGGCGCCGCCGACATCGATGGTCATGACATCCCCTATGCGCCCATATAGTAATTTTGTCGCGCGCATAACCGCTCCCGGCGTCGGCATCACCGTTCCGGTCACCATTTTCCGTATGTGTTGCATACCGGGCGCTTCGACAATGTGGGCTTCGAAAACCGATTGAATCACCCGCCTTGCCGGTTCAACATTGAGTGCATCGATTTTGGGATAGACGTTTTCGGCAATATAAAGGCGTTCCGATGCCCCCGCCGATTCAAACATTTGTCGAATCGAATCGGCGTTTTCAACGTTGCCCGCATAGAGCACCGGTGCTGACAGCCGGAGCGACAAAATTTGCCGGACATTGTAAAGTGCCGTCTCACGTTCTCCGTAATCAACGCCGCCGGCGATCATAATGATATTCGGATGGATGCTTTCAATCCGGTTCAAATCTTCCGGCCTGAGTTTCCCCGCCGTAACCAAATGAAGATTTGCCCCGGCACCAAGCGCCGCTTCTTTTGCGGCCTTTACCGTCATATCGTACACAAGTCCGTGAACAGTCATTTTCAGTCCGCCGGCGGCACTGCTTGAAGCCATCATCCGGTCATAAGTCACGGGACTTCCGATTGTTTCTTCAAGTGATTGAACAGCGGCTTCAAGCCCCTTTGTCACATCGTCTGGGTCAAGCCGAGTCGGAGCCTGCCCCTGTCCGATCAATTCCGGCGTTTGATTGTCAATGCCCCTAAAGGCACTGACAACCGTTGTCGTGCTCCCGATTTCCGCAATGAGTACGTCCGCCTTCATATGTCCGCCTTTCTCAATTCAAATTCTTGCGTTTTTCACGGCGTTTCTTAACGAGGAATGTCGCCACGTTGACCCCTCGGTCATATCGTCCGAACCCTTCGTCCATGCCGTTTTCTCTCGCCACTTCAGGTGTAACCTGTGTGCCGCCGGCGCAAATAATCAGTCGGTCTCTCACGCCCTTTTCAATGGCGTAATTGTGGAGCCGTTTCATATTTTTGTAGTGCACATCGTCATGGGAAATGATCGTCGACGCCATAACCACTTCCGCATCGAGTTCAATGGCGGCATCAATCAGTTTTTCCACAGGTACCGAAGTCCCCAAATATTCAACTTCGCATCCGTATTTTTCGATCCCGCCGTGTTTGATGTCGATGATTTCCCTGAGGCCGACGGAGTGTTCGTCTTCGCCGATGGTTGCCGCGACGATTTTTACGGGGTAAGCTTCAAATTCCGCGCGGATCTCGTCGTCGCTCATGACTTCCGGTTCCGGAGGAATCACCACATTTCTCATATCGATTTCAAAGTCCAGCACGCCCTTGAGCTGTACCCGCGTGCCTTCCGTCGGGTGCATCACCTCAACGTGAATGACTTCCGCTTCTTTCAAGCGCATGTTTTTCGCGATTTCAAGAGCCGCAAATTGTGCCTTTCTCGCTTCAAGGGGCAAAAACAATTCAAGCTGCACCACGCCATCCGCAAGCCACTGAACTTCCGGTTTTACATAAGGCGTATCCCCGCGATAACGCTCGGTTGCCGACATGCGCGTATTGACGTTATCTTCCGGGTCCAATTCGTCTATAAAGATAATTTTTTCGGGGACTTCAAGCGTACACCCGCCGATCAGTGTTGCAGGGCTGTCCATCGGCCCGTCCGCATATTGTTCGACATTGTTGTATCCGTAATGTGCCGTTACCGGTGCAAAGTAATCCGCCGCTCTTTCGTAAACCGTTCCCGCTCCGACCCCGCCGTTTATCTTGCGTCCGATGCCGTCCCCATGGCGTTCCGGATACATGGCCGAATCGACGAAAAATCCTTCTTCAACCGCTTTGAAATAACCGCCCGTCTCCAAGATTTCTTCCAGATAAAGCACGGCGCGTTCTTTCAGCTCTCGGGCTTTTTCTCTCAAATACCCGCTGTCTTTGAGTTCGATCATATCCATTAATCCGTCCAACCCGCTGAGAGTCTGTTTTGCCGTATCACAAGCTTCTATATTGTACATATGCCACGGGACATTTCTGCCTTCATCCGGCGTGATGGTCGATTGAATATCTGCGGATGTCAGTCTGGAAATGAGCATGTTCATGACATGGGTGACCGTTGCTTCTCTTGATGAAGAAGTAATGTATTTTGTATTCATCTGCGCGCGCATCTTGTATTCCGAAAACAAGTCCCTGAGCGCCACGGCATAAGGCAAGTCCAGTTTAAGTGCCGGCGCCGGTGCAGAAGTCGGCGGTACCGTAGACAGTGCAATATTGCTCTTCTTCATGCCGACTTTTTGAGAAAACATCGCATTGATGCCGTGTTGTACCATGAGTTCCGGCATGACTTTCCAAGCTTCGCGCGCCGTTGCATTGGCATTGTGCGCCCCATCGATTTGTAGCATATCCGCCCACGCCATAACGCTTTTGGATTCTGCCGCATCCACAAATGAGCGCACCATATTGATGTTTCGGTAAAGCACATTGTATTGAGGGTCTTGATGTGCGCCGTTGACGCCTTCTTCCGCAAGCATGACAGCAACATCCGGCCCTGCAATACCCGATACATAAGAGTGATAATTAATGGGTCTTCCGACTTCATCTTCGATTAAATCCAGTGCCTTTCGGTGGGCTCTGACCTGCTTCCGTGTGATGGGAACGCCTCCCGTTCCCTGCGGTGTTCCTTCAATCAATCCGTCAAAGTGCGATTGACCGGCGGTTCGTATCACCATGATGTGATCGGCGCCGTGCCATGCCGCCATGCGCATACGGCGAATATCGTCTTCAAAACGACCGGAGGCAATTTCGGTGGTGATGGTATTATTGGGTTGCGGGTCAATGTCTCCGAAATACCTTGATGCCGGGATGCCGATACCGTTTTTGAGCGGTGTTGACATGTCGGTATACTCAAACGGCCCATAGACTTGGCGTTTGGATTTTTCACGCCATGTCCAACCCCTGCGCCTCGGATGATACTGCTCCAAATCTTTGAGAATTTCTGCAACATCAATTTTATTATTTGGCATTTGCATGATATGCCCCCTCCCGGAACTCCGGTGATTTTCCGCCGCGACCGGTTTCTTTTGCTTCAGAAGCCACGTTAAAATGTGCCTGCGCTTCTTTCCAGTAGTTGCCTTCCAGCAATTCGAGTCCCGCCTTGCGAATATCCATATTTTGCGATTTTGCCGTATAATAAACAACATGACCGACACCGTGTGCGATCAAGCCCTGTTCAATGGCTTTGTCGACGAGCGGCTGCGCTTCCAAACTTGAAAATCCCATGCGCAAAAGAACAGAGCGTTCTACTGCCGGTGACGTGTGCGTTCTTGCCAGTTCGAGCAAAGGGTCTGCCAGTGCCTCGGCGAGCGCCCAAAAACGCTCTTTTAATGCCTCGTCCGATAAGGTAGTGAGATGTGCGCGTCGTTTTTCAAAATCGTCGTCGCGTTTCATATAACCGTTCATTTGCGATCCTCCTCCAATGATTGAATGACTGACGTCACATAGGTTTCATCCCGCCTGCACTCCGCCGCCAAAAAGGCGATGTCTTCGGAGCCGATGGTCTTATTTTTCATATCGTGTGCGTCGATTGCGGTTCGAATCAACGAGCGGCGCAATCGATCGAGGTCGACGTCAACCGCTTGAATCCTTCCCGGGTTTTCCGGAAAGATGATGGAGCGACCCGGAATTTGATCTTTCGGATTGCCGAATTTCAATTCAATGCCGTTTTTTCCCGCAAAATCGAGTTGCGGCTGAATGTGTTTCCCGGCACCGGTATATTCCGTCTCCTGAACGACAATAATGGCGTCCTCAGGCATTTCACGGGCAATACTGAAAGCCGCGGCGAGAGAAATACTCCCCGCCGGGCCGCGCTCCAGCCCCTCCATTTGCGCAAGCGCTTCCGTCATAAAAAAGACCTCACCCTGCGTCACCGTCACATAGCGATCCATGTATCGGAGCGGGCGGGCTGCGGAGCGCGGTACGTCCGATCGGTCGGGATAAATCGAAAACGGCATCCCGAATCCCGTATGCCCCGTCGTGAACGACTTTTTATTGAACTGGCCATCGCTGGCCATATGCAATCCCGACAGATCGACCGAGGCGGCAATCACTTGTGTCTCGGATGCCCCTGCCGCAATAAGCCCTCTTGCCGTACCGGTCAGATTGCCGCCCCCGGCGTTCGTACAGACAACCGCATCAGGGTATTTACCGTAACGCGCCCGCGTTTGTTCGGCGAGTTCAAAACCGAGTGTCTCAACCCCGGCAATACCGAAAGGCGTGTAAAGCGACGCATTAAAATAACCGGTTTCCTCAAGCAAAATCAAGAACTGATAAAAGAGCTCCGGCCCGACGGTCAACTGAATGACTTCCGCACCGTACGCTTCGCATTTTCTGGCTTTTTCAATAATTTCAGGCTGTCCGACACCCTTGGAATCATACGTTTCCTGAACGATAATGCAGTTCAGTCCCTGCATCGCCGCCTGAGACGCAACCGCCGCACCGTAATTCCCGCTCGTCGCCGCGATGACGCCTTTATATCCCATTTTCTTCGCGTGATACACCGCTGTTGCGGCCCGACGCGCTTTAAAACTACCGGAAGGATTACAGCTCTCATCCTTGACGAGGATTCGGGCACCCTTTCCCTCCGGCGCATATTTTCTGGCAAGCGCCGTCAAATTTTTCATTTCGATCAGCGGGGTATTGCCAACCCCATATTCCGACTGAATGGCACGTATATCAGAAAGCGCATAACCCGTGTCGCGCATCATTGCCTCATAATCAAACCCAATGCCGCCGCTCTCGAATCGGCTGTAATCCATACCGATTGCCTGCTTCATAATTTCATTTTTTCGCGCCATCACGGCTTCATAATGTTGTGCCACTGGTATCACCCGCCTCTCTTTCCTCTCGGAGCATACGGTCTATCTCCAATATTTCAGGGACAAAATCCCCGAAGTCATGGTGATACGTCGGATGTGCCTCGATGAGATTCCCGTGTTCTTTTCTTCCCGTAAGGGTTATAATTTCAACGGTTTCCCCGATATATGCCTCTTCTTTTAAATAGCCTTTTACCCACATTTCAAGCGGCACATTTTGCGTGTCTTCCGGAACTTGCGGCGCACGTTCTCCCGCCGGTAAAACCACTCTGTGAATGCGCACCCAAGTGCCTTTCGGGATGCGTTCCCCGACGCCGCGTTCAGGATTCAATCGACTGTCTTTCATGTTTTCCCCCTTTTAGCGCCCGACAAAGCGGCGCATGTCACCCATAATCGCTCTCGGAACCGGCAAGTCCAGCATCGTCTTCAATCCGGGTGAAGCGTTTAGGACGTGCGGAATCATATTGACGCACATGGCAATGGTTCCGAGTCCGCCGTCGACTTCCGGCGAAATACTGAGATTGACTTCGGGACTGCCTTTAATGGTTATGTAATCTCCTGTAGACGTCCCCTCCGTCTCGGGTTCAATTTGTTGCGGATGAATCATATCAATGCGAACCGAACCGTCCACATACCCCTGACCGGTCATATTGACACCCGCAACATTGCCCGCAGCCGCATAACCGTAAGGGGCTTGCCTGTCGACACCCGTTATAATGGGCTGCATCTGTTGCTCGATGCGTTCAACTTCCCAGCCGATTCCGTCGGCGATCATCCGGATGGATTCCGAAAAACCGACGTGTCCCGCAATTTTCCCGGAGGATACCCCCGCGTCGAAAGCATCCGGCGTCAAACCTACCCCCTGCTCTTCCATAACCGCTTTCCCAAACGGTGAAAGGCTGTTGACGCGGCGCGCTTCTATATGAGTCACATCCGTCATACATCCCGTCATGGCAACGACGAGTAAGTCCATAATCAGTCCCGGGTTAATACCCGTTCCCAAAATTGAGACGCCGTGTTCTTTTGCAATGGCATCCAGTGCCTCGGCAAGTTCCGGGTTCTGTGCCGCCGGAAAAGCCATTTCCTCCGCCGTTGAAATCACATTGACACCGGATTCAAGCACTCTTTTCAGTTTCGGAAACGCGTTCTTTACAAACGAATCCGTTGCACAAAGACAGATTTCACAACCGCTTTCCGCCAAAATCCTATCGATGTCGCCGTCGATTACAACATCACGTCTCCCTGCACGACCCACGCCGAGCACATCATAAAGCGATCGGTTGACTCGATCGGGATGCAAATCACATACGCCTACAATTTCAACCCCCTGTTTCGAAAGCAGCATCTTTGCCATACCGCTTCCCATCGCTCCCAAACCCCATATGGCTACCCGAATGGGTTCTTTTCTCATGTTTTGCCTCCTAATATAAGTCTTATTGATATTATTTATATTGAATTGCAAAAGTCGTGCCAAAATGTATATTTTAATTCAAAACACTTTGTATCCATTGAATTCAAAAGGATTCAGGCTATGCATATCGATGAATAAAAATGTCTTGATTCAAAAAATAAAAAAAGAATCTCAAAATCGCAAGTTTTTTTGCATATAAGATGCAAGTTTTTTTGCGATGCGAGATTCTTGAGCAAATTTTTTTGCGCTTACTCCTTGGAATTGACGAGAAAATAACTGCTCTTTCCGCGCTTTTTGACGGCCTTTTTTATTTTAGCCAGGGATTCACTCATTTGTTCCGAGTGTGCATAGACGGATAAATCCCCGTAGATCCCTGCAATTGAAAGGGATGTAAGCGGAAACTCGCGTACAATTCCGAAACGGTCTTCCGATACAATTTTATTTTGTCCCAAGTGGGCTTCCGAAAAAAATGAATTTTTATTCGATTCAAATTCCAGGAGGATGTTCTCCGCCATATCGTGATAGTCCTGAGTTTCACCGCTCAAGACGACGACAAAATCATCCCCACCCACATGGCCGATAAAGCTGGCGTACGGGAACCGTTTTTTGACCGTCTGCTGCAACAGTCCGGCCAAACTGCAAATCATCATATCCCCCCCGCTCAAATCCGTAGACGTCATTGTATACTTTAAAATCGTTAATATCGATGTAAAAGATGCAGGATTGTTGATTGTAAGCAATGGCATCGGACAAAACGCGATTAATAACGGGATTGCCCGGAAGTCCCGTCAGCGGGTTGTGTTCTTTTGCGTTGTTCTTTTCAAACATGAGGGTGTATTCGAAAATGCGCTTCATGGAAACCATCCCGTGATAATGATTCCCTTTTGTTACGATGACGTCGTCAAAAATTTCGTCGTCCGGCCGTTCCATGGCGCTCTTCGCCACAACGCTGATGGGCGTATAATAGTCCACAATAAGCGGCTTTCCGTTCATGACTTTCCCGATCGGACGGTTGGCATAGAGCGAAAACCCGTATTTACCGGATAGGCTCGCATCCAACCGATGTTTCATCACAATTCCCACCGGGCGATCGTTGTCGCAAATGCAAACACTCTGGAGCCCAAGCTTATCCATTTGGCTTTTTACCGTGGCACAGTGGGTCATCGATTCATACGTTCTGTTTTCATGGCTGAAAATGAGATTGGAAATATAGTGATATTCCTGCGCATAGCCATTGAGGTTTCCCGAAATTTTATTGTACTCTCCGATGCGCTTCAACAGCGATTCATCCAAGTCTCGAAAAGTCCGGCTCGGCTGTTGAATGTAAAACCCCTGCCCTGCATGAACCCCAAGTAGAATCAGTGTTTTCAGTTCCTCTTTTGTCTCTATCCCCTCGGCAATAATCCGTATATTTGTCGTCACCGAAGTATCGACAAAGGCTTTAATCAACGCTTGTTTAAAGGCATCTTTATCAATATTTCGAATCAAATCCATATCGATTTTAATAAAATTCGGTCGAATTTCATTGATCGTCTTCAACCCGGAATACCCTGCGCCGACGTCGTCGATCGCAATGAGGTATCCTTGATCCCGATAATGTTTTAGAATCGCATGAAATGCATCATAATCCACAATTGCCGTCCGCTCGGTAATTTCAAAAACAATTCTGGATTCGTCAAAATTCAGGGATTCAAGTCGCGCTTTGGTAAGCCCGGTCTTGTAGTCCGGCGCTTTAATCACCTCGGGATCGACATTCAAAAACAGCAATTTGTTGTGGTCGATTTCACCGATGCGCTCCAGTGCTTTTTGTCGAAACAAAAGTTCAAGTTCCCAAATGCGTTCCGTCTGCCGCGCCATTTCAATTAAAGCCAGCGGCGAATAAAACTTCGTGTGCTCAGGTCCTCTCGACAGCGCTTCATATCCCAAAATCTCTCCGCTCTTTAAATCGACAATGGGCTGAAAAAAGGCCGTTACTTTTTGTTCTTTCAAAATTTGTTCGAATAAAAGGCGCGCTTCAATTGCTTCTGCATTCTTCTCAAAAAGGTCCGTTTCTGCCGCTATGGCATCCTGAGTATCTGCGTTGAGTGGAATAATCATATTTGCCCTCACTTTCTTCCCAGATACTATAGCACAGTTCTGTTACCGCACAGTAAAAAACCGTTTAAAACTTTGTTATGAATCAAAGCCTTAAACGGTTCTGCTATTTCGCTATGTGGTATTTTTTAAGTTTATACTGTAAATTTTGCCTGGATAGCCCGAGCCGATTGGCTGCCTGTGTCACATTTCCGCCGAATTTTTCAAAGGTTTGCTCGAGGATATCGCGCTCAATTGCCGAAAGATGCGCATCCAAGTCAGACACATCCGCCACCTCAATATCGGATCGCTGTGCAAGGCGTTCTATGACATGACGCGGCAAATGTTCTTTTCCGATAACGTGCTCGTCTGTGATAAAATTCATCGCGGATTCAACGTAATTTTTCAGTTCTCGGATATTGCCGATCCACTCATAGCGCATAAAAATGTCCATCAGTTCCGTGGAAATCATCCAGACGTCTTTATGCATCCGCGCATTGTATTCCCGAATGAACGCATCCACAAGCAACGGAATGTCGTCACGCCGTTCATTGAGCCGCGGAATGCGAATGTTAATCACATTCAGCCGATAGTACAAATCTTTTCTCAGTTGTCCTTCGGACACCAACTGTTCCGGGTCTTCATTGGAAGCCGCAATGATGCGAACATCTATCGGAATGTCTTTCGACCCGCCGACACGGCGGATATAATTTTCCTGAAGAACGCGTAAAATTTTTGCCTGGAGTGCCAACGGCATATTGTTGATTTCGTCTAAAAATAAAGTCCCGCCACCGGCTTGCTCAAAGAGTCCGGGACGATTCTCCGCTCCTGTAAAGGACCCTTTTGCAGTCCCGAAGAGCAGACTTTCCAGTAAGGTCTCCGGAATTGCCGCACAGTTTTGGGCAATAAAAGGCGCTTCTTTTCGCGTGCTGGCCGAATGAATGCTTTGGGCAAAGAGTTCTTTTCCGGTTCCGGTATCACCGTGAATCAAAACATTGGAATCTGATTTTGCCGCTTGTTTTGCCAGTTTAACGGCTTCGAGATACAGGGCACTCTTTCCGGTCAATTCGTCAAAATGATAGCGTTTAATCGCAGACGCAGACGTCTGAACGGGATTGAGCTGTGCTCTGAGGTCTAAAATTTCTTCCGTCATTGTCGCAACGGCGGTTGTATTTCTCGCCACTTCGATTGCCCCGATGAGACGTTCACCGTCGTAAATCGGTCGTGTGGTGTTGACGGTTGTGATATGCTTTCCCTGAAAATTGAGATAGCTCTGTTCAAGGCTGATGATTTCTTTCCCGGTTGCAAGCACCGTAAGAAGCGTACTGTTCTCTCGTGTCCATCCGGGAAACAAGTCGAGCAGATGCCTGCCCATGACTTGATCTTGAGAAAGTCCTTCTATTTTTGCCATGGATCGATTATAGACCACGGTAAAACCGCGGGCGTCCACAATGTGAACGCCCTCTTCTATTGAATCCAATATGATGCCGCTTGCAAGCGTTTCCAGCTGCATTTCAGCCTCCTATTTCTTTTGTCTTAACCAAAAGGAACAAACAGGTCGTCTTGTCTCTTTTGAACAATTGACAGGATATGTGCGGTGTATTTTTCACTCTTTAAAAGGCGTTTGTCATAAAGTCGAATGACGACGAATGTAATCGCCATCAATACAATACCCAGTACAGCGCTTAAAACGTCTTTGCCGGCCGCCGGAAAAGTAAGCTGTCCGACCAAAATACCGACAAACATAGCCAACAGCGGAATCATATACACGATAAACGCGGCTGTCAAAACACTGTTGGTGGGCATAGAAACCTCTACCATATCGCCGATGTGCGCATCGACGGCATTTTTTGCAATCAGATGAATGTCTTTTTGATCGTCTCCCAAATGGCATGCGCCGCAGCTACCGCAAGCGGTATGTCTGACGAGCTTTACCTTTGAAAATTCACCCATTTCATTGACGACAATTCCAGTTCTATCCATACTACTCAATTTCAATCACCTTCCTATTTTTCAATCGGCTTTAACGCGATATAGAGCTCGTCGAGTTGTTTTTCCTCTGCCACGCTCGGTGCATTCGTCAAGAGACATTTTGCATCCTGTGTCTTCGGAAAGGCGATGACGTCGCGAATATTGTCCGTTCCGACAATCAGCATGACAACGCGATCCAACCCATAGGCGATTCCGCCGTGCGGCGGTGCACCGTATTTAAAAGCATCCATAAAGAAGCCGAATTTCTCTGTTGCCGATTCCTGAGTAAAGCCCAAAGCTTTAAACATTTTCGCCTGAACCGCCGAATCGTGAATCCGAATGGAACCCCCGCCGATTTCATAGCCGTTCAGAACAATGTCATAGGCTTTGGCACGGCAAGCACCCGGGTCAGTTTCGATGCGATCCAAGTCCTCATCCTTCGGCGACGTAAACGGGTGATGTTTTGCAACATAACGCCCTTCTTCTTCGTCGTATTCGAACAGAGGGAAATCGGTTACCCATAAGAAATTGTACACCTTCGGGTCGAGAATTTCCAGTCTTTTTGCTACTTCTACGCGGAGCGCGCCGAGAGCGGCAAAAACGACATCCGGTTTGTCGGCTACCATGAGAATCAAATCGCCCACTTTTGCGTCAAAGACATCAATGAGTGCCGCTTGTTCCGTTTCGGAAAGGAATTTTGCAATCGGAGATTGCAACCCTTCTTCTTGTATTTTTACCCACGCAAGGCCTTTTGCACCATAGGTTTTTACAAAGTCCTCCAAATGGGTGATGTCTTTTCTTGAAAAGTGATCGGCATATCCGTTGAGATTGATCCCGCGAACATCTCCACCGTCTTCAATCGTCGCCTTAAAGACTTTGAATGCGCTTTCGGCAAACACTGCGTTCAAGGCTTTGAGCTCAAATCCGAAACGCGTATCCGGTTTATCCGATCCGTATCGCGCCATCGCTTCAGCATAAGTCAGTCGCGGCAAAGGCAGCTGAACATCAATCCCCGCTACGTTTTTAAACACGCGTGACAAAAGGGCTTCATTGATGCCGATGACGTCATCTTCTTCCACAAAGGACATCTCGATATCGATTTGTGTAAACTCCGGCTGGCGGTCTGCGCGAAGGTCTTCGTCTCTAAAACATTTTGTAATTTGATAGTAGCGGTCAAATCCCGAAACCATAAGAAGTTGCTTAAAAAGTTGCGGTGACTGTGGAAGTGCATAGAATCGATTCGGGTTGACACGGCTCGGAACGAGATAATCTCTTGCACCTTCCGGCGTCGGTTTCGTCAGCATCGGCGTTTCGATGTCGACAAATCCGTTTTCATCCAAAAATCGACGCGCTTCCGATGCAATTTTGTGTCGCGTCATCAAATAGCGTTGCATCTTCGGTTTTCTGAGGTCGAGGTAGCGGTATTTGAGTCTGGTTCTCTCATTGGCTTCGTCGTCATCTTCAATATGAATCGGCGGTACATCCGCTTCGCACAGAATTTTCAGTTCGTCGGCAAAAATCTCGACTTGTCCGGTCGGCAGGTTCGGATTGACCGACTCGCGTTGTTTAACGGCTCCGGTGACGCTGATGACGTATTCGCTTCTCAACGCGCCTGCTTTTTCAAAAGCACTTTCAGAAACAGCCGTGTCAAAAACAACTTGTGAAATTCCGGTTCTGTCGCGCAAATCGACGAAGATCAATCCACCCAAATTTCTTCTGCGCTGAACCCAGCCCATCAAGGTAACCGTTTCTCCGATATGCTCTTGTCGAAGCGTTCCGCAATAATGCGTTCGTTTGCTTCCGCTTAGTGATTCTCCCATGAAATGCCTCCAAAATTATTTTAAAATAAAATCTGAAATGCCGATGCTGTCATCCAGGGAGAAAGCACTTTCCGTACCGTCTTCCATCCGTTTGACCACAATATTTCCGCTTTCACGCTCTTCATCACCGATGACGATGACATAGGGTATGCCGCGTTTATTGGCATATTTAAACTGTGCTTTAATGGAACGTCCGTCATGTTCCATTTCGGAACGAATGCCGAGTCGTCTCATCGCCGTAATGAGCTTTCCTGCAGCAGGCAGGTTGTCCTCTCCGCGCACCATGATGTACAGTTGCATCATCTGCGCTTTTTCCTGGAGTGTTCCTGCATTTTCAATCGCAAGCAACAGACGCTCCATGCCCATACCGAATCCGACACCCGGTGTGGAAGGGCCGCCGATTTGTTCGACGAGTCCGTCATAGCGCCCGCCGCCGCATACCGTCGATTGTGCACCGAGGCTCTCGCTGACAAATTCAAACGCGGTCTTTGTATAATAGTCCAGTCCTCTGACAATACCGGGATCCACTTCATAAGCCGTTCCCATCGCGTCGAGCATGCGCTTTACGCCGTCAAAATGCGTACTGCATTCTTCACAGAGGTAATCGAGCATCTTAGGGGCATCTGCCACTTCCGCCCGACAACTGTCGTTTTTGCAATCTAAAACGCGGAGCGGATTCTTGTGAAAACGCTCGTTACACAGGTCGCAGAGTTTCGGCAATTTGGGTTCGAGATAAGCCTTCAGTGCCGCATGATAGGTCGGTCGACACGTCGGACAACCGATACTGTTAATCTTCAAAGTCGTCTTAGGAATGCCCATGCTTTCAAGATAAGTCGCCGCAACCGTGATGACTTCGGCGTCTACTGTGGGACTGGTCGTCCCAAGCGCTTCTACACCCATTTGGTGGAATGCTCTGAGTCGTCCCGCCTGAGGGCGCTCATGTCTGAAACAAGGCGTGATGTAAAACAGCTTTGTAATACCGCCCTGCGCATAGAGCTTGTTTTCAACGTATGCGCGCATAACAGGGGCTGTTCCCTCCGGTTTGAGCGTCAATCCCTCTTTCGCCTGAGAGCGTTTAAACGCTTCCGGATCGAAATCCGGCTCATAGATGGAACGCATTTTCACGCTCGGCACCACGCTGAACATTTCCTTTTGTACGATATCCGTCGTCTCTCCGACGCCTCGATCAAATAATTTTGTATACTCAAAATACGGTGTGCGAATCTCTTCAAATCCGAAGGCTTCACAGTTCCTTCGAAAAGTGCTCTCCGCATTGGTCCACCGATGTACTTCATCTGGGAGAATATCGGTGGTTCCTCTTGGCTTTACAATGATTTCATCACTCATGCCTATATCTCCTTCTTTTTCTCAAGAATCTCGTCAAAACGATTCAAATAGTCTTCAAGTCCTTTAAAATTTGCAACGCGTTCATGTCGGTTTTCTTCCGGAAAACAGATTTTTGAAACGGCGCCCGCCCCTAAGGCGACGATGGTATGGCGTTCCTCCATCATGCGCATGTTGTAAAGCGAAGCGTGTCCCGGTTTGGCATAGCCCACATTTTCAAGATTGCCGAGCATTTTTTTCTGACGGTACATATAATACGGCGTAATGCCGTGATGTCTGAGCAATGTATCAGCCGCATTCAGCATGGCTTCCACGCGTCCGTCCGATTCCCTTTCGTCATCGGAGGCTTCTCGATTCAATCTGGCGGCACGCTTGATCGCCAGTGTATGAAGCGTCACGCTTTCGGGCGCCAGTTCCAATATGCGATTGGTGGTATACACGGCATCTTCAAGTGTTTCTCCCGGAAGTCCCATAATCAAGTCCATATTGACGGTTTTAAATCCGATGGTCTTGACGAGATGCATGACTTTTTCAATGTCTTCGGGGGAATGCCTTCTTCCGATGCGATCCAGCGTTTCCGGATTCATCGTCTGAGGATTGACACAGATGCGATCCACACCGTGTCTTTTCATAACCTCAAGCTTTTCGCTTGTAATCGTGTCCGGTCGTCCTGCCTCTACCGTAAACTCTTTGATTTTAAATCCGCTTAGCGCTTCGTCCGCGGCTTTTAAAAGCCGTTCCATCTGTTCCGCGCTGAGTGTTGTCGGCGTTCCGCCTCCGATATAGACACAATCCACATATTTTCCGGCCCTTCGAATCTGATTCACCGAAAAATAGAGTTCTTCAATCAAGTGGTCTAAGTAATCCGGGAGATGTTTCCCCTTTTTAGCGAGATCATTTGAAGGAAAAGAGCAATAGGAACAACGCGTCGGGCAAAACGGAATGCATAGATAAAGCGACACCGCTTTATCCTCCACAGGATACAAATGCGGTCGTTCTCTTAGTGCCACTTCCGTCAAGAGATCGATTTTATCGGTCTGAATGTGATACGTCTCTGCCAGTGCCTTTCGAATATCGGTCATCATCAAACCCTGATCCAACATTTCGTGAACGATTTTCACAGGTCTGACCCCGACGAGAATTCCCCAAGGCGAGCGAGGGGCATAAGCCTGTTCGAGCGCTTCGTATACCCTGCGCTTGACTTCTGTATTCTCTGCAGAAATTAAAGAGGACTCCGTTTGATCGAAATGCCCCGCAGTTATTTTGATTTGTTCTCCCGCAGGTTCAAGCATCAACCCAAAGTCTTCAATGCCGAACCGTTCAAAGAACGCTTCTTTTGTATCGGCAATGACAATATCCGCCTTTGCCGCAAACAATTCAAATAAAAGGCTGAGCTCATAAGAAAATCGCTCAGGCCCGATATACACAACTAACATGAGATTCCTTTCCGTTCACCTGTTCCTGACCAATGGCAATGTCTTCGACTCAAAGCCTATCCCTGAATAAACGGATTTTTTCGTCGTTCGAATCCGATGGACGTACTCGGCCCGTGTCCGGAATACACTGTGACATCATCATTTAGAGGCATGAGCTTGTGAATAATGGAAGCGATCAATTCTTTATGGTTGCCTTTTCCGAGATCGGTTCGACCGACTGACCCGTAAAAAAGCGTGTCTCCGGTAAAGACGATTTTTTCTTCAGGCAAATAGAGGCATATGCCTCCGGGAGTATGCCCGGGGGTATGAAGCACTTTCAGATGGTATTTTCCGAAGACGATTTCATCGCCTTCTCCAATGGTTTTATCGGCTTTGAACACCACTTTAGGTCCATTCATGCTCGCCGTAAGATTCTGTGAAGCATCTGCAAGCATATCCGCATCGTCATGATGGATCAGTATTTTGGCACCTGTTTTCTCTTTAATTGCGAGAACGCCGCCGATGTGATCCCCGTGTCCATGCGTCAAAACAATGGCGGATACCTTGAGTCCCTTTTCCATCACTCGGGCCAAAATACGCGCACTCTCAGCACCCGGATCGATAATAACGGCTTCTCTTGTTTCTTCATCCGCTAAAATATAGCAATTCGCGGCGTAAGCGCCGACGGCAATTCTGTCAAGCAACATTTCAAAGCCTCCTTAAAAGTTCTTCTGACTGTCAATTATAAGCGTCACAGGGCCATCGTTTTCAATCGACACCTTCATATGGGCGCGAAAAACCCCTGACGCCACCTCAATACCCAATCGACGGACCTCCGACATAAAATGCTCGTATAACACAACGGCGCGGTCCGGCTGTGCCGCTTCGATAAAGCTCGGTCTTCTGCCCTTTCGGCAATCTCCGTAAAGCGTAAACTGCGAAATACAAAGCATTGAGCCGCCCGCATCTATTATAGAACGGTTCATTTTGCCGTCCTCATCTTCAAAGATTCTCAAATTGGCGATTTTTTCAGCCATGTACTCGGCATCCGCCTCCGTATCTTCTGCAGATACGCCGAGCAGGACATTCAATCCGCCTTCAATTTCGCCGGTGGTCACGCCGTCGACGGTTACCGATGACCGTGTGACGCGCTGTACAACTGCACGCATGATTTTTCTCCTCTGTCCAATAAAATGAAACACATTTCATCTGACTGAAACACATCCCATCCGTTTTATTAAGAACGCTACACCTTTAAGACGTTACCCGTTTTACTTCGATGACATCTTCAATGCTCTTTAATTTTCGAATGAGCTTATTGAGCTCTTCAATATCGGAGATTTCAAGAGAGAGATTGATGACGGCGATGCCCTTTTTATCAATCTTCGCATTAATACCGGACATCATCATATTCATATCGTTGATAATCATCGTAATTTCCGACAAAAGCCCCTTACGATCGGTGGAAACGAGCTGAATATTCGTCATATACGATGTTTCTTCACTGCTGTCCGCCCACGCCACTTCAATAAATCGGTTCTCTTCTTCTTCTGTATGCTCAAAGTTTTTGCAGTCGCTGCGATGAACCGTTACGCCTCTTCCGCGCGTGATATAACCGATAATGTTATCCCCGGGAACCGGTGAACAACATTTTGCAAACCGAACCAAGATATCGTCCATTCCTTTGACAATAATGCCGGTATCGTTGGTCTTTTTGGGTTTTTTCTTATTGACGTCACTGATGCGCTCTTCTTCCAGTTTGGCACGCGCGATTTCTTCTTTTTGATCTTTGACTTCTTTAACGTATTTTTCTTTAATCTTCGGAACCACTTGATTCGATAAAATGCCGCCGTAACCCAGGGCATTGTATAAATCGTCCAGAGATTTTAAGCTGAGGCGCTTCAAGATCGGGTCGAGGTAATCTTCGTTCAATACTTGTTTGAGCGGAAGTCCCTGTTTTCGAATCTCGCTGGTAATAATCTCGAGGCCTTTTTCGATATTCTCTTCCCGCCGTTCCTTTTTGAAAAACTGTTTAATCCGTTGTTTGGCCTGAGTGCTCTTAACGAATTTGAGCCAATCCCTCGACGGACCGTTCGGGGTTTTGCTCGTCAACACTTCAACGCGTTGACCGTTCTGAAGTTGATAGTTCAACGGGACAATTCGGCCATTGACTTTCGCCCCGATACATTTGTTGCCGACTTCGGAGTGTATTTTGTATGCAAAGTCAACCGGCGTTGAGCCTACGGGCAAATCGATAACCGCACCTGTCGGCGTAAAGACAAATACTTCTGTATTAAAGAGATCCAGTTTCAGAGAATTCATAAATTCTCCGGGATCTTTAAGGTCACTCTGCCATTCCATCATTTGACGGAACCATGCAATTTTCTGCTCCATTTGCGCATTGGAAGTCTTCGTTCCCTCTTTATATTTCCAGTGCGCGGCGATCCCGTACTCGGCGATCTCGTGCATCTCGCGGGTACGAATTTGAATTTCAAACGGTTCGCCGTTGCCCATAACAGTCGTGTGAAGCGACTGATATAAGTTTGGTTTCGGCACGGCAATATAATCTTTAAAACGTCCCGGAATCGGTTTCCAAAGCGTGTGTACGGCTCCAAGTGCGCTATAGCAATCTTTAATATCCATACAGATGATTCGAATCGCCGTCAAGTCGTAAATTTCATCAAATTCCTTGTGTTGGAATTTCATTTTTTTATAGATACTGAAAAAGTTCTTCGGACGCCCATAAATTTCAAAGTCCAAATTTAAATCGAGCAGTGCGTCCTTAATTTGCTGAATATAGCCGTTGATGATTGATTCGCGTTCGGTGCGTTTTCGGTCTACTTTTCGAACGAGGTCGCTGTAACCTTCCGGATCAAGATATTTAAGGCTCAAATCCTCAAGTTCCCATTTAATCCTAAAAATACCAAGGCGATGTGCAATAGGTGCATAGATCTCAATGGTTTCTTCAGCCTTTTCGCGCTGCTTTTCAGGTGTCATAGCCGCCAGCGTACGAATATTATGCAAGCGGTCTGCGAGCTTAATTAGGATGACGCGAATGTCGGAAGCCATGGCCAAAAACATCTTTCTGAGATTTTCCACTTGGCGTTCCTGTTTTGTTTCATAGTTAATAACGGCAAGCTTTGTCACGCCGTCCACGAGTTTTGCCACTTCTTCCCCAAAAAGACGCGTTACATCGTCGAGAGGAACCGAGGTGTCCTCCACCGTGTCATGCAAAAGAGCCGCTATAATCGTCTCTTCATCCATTTCAAGTTCCGCAAGAATCAGCGACACACTGGCGGGATGGTCAAAATAAGGCGTTTTACCGTCTTTTCTGAGTTGTCCCTCATGCGCTTTTTCTCCGAAGAGATAGGCTTGGGAAACGCGCTGGACATCCGCATAGGGCGCCAGCTCTTTAAGTTTCGATAAGTAATCGTCCAATGTCATAATCGCACCGCTCAACACTCACTATAAATAATAGTCCGTTCAATGCCTTGAACGAACTATCCTACCTTAAGTTACATTTTACCGACTTTATTCGATGATTACAATCCTTTTTTATGATTCAAACGGAATTACCGAATACACGTCATAGGCACTGAGCATCTCTCTTCCGCCCAAGAACTCCAGTTCAATGAGAAAAGCGAGTCCCACCACTTCGCCGCCGAGGTGCTCCACCAAATCGCAAACCGCTTTGGCCGTTCCACCCGTTGCAAGCAAATCATCGACGATAAGCACACGACTGCCCGGTGTGATGGCATCTTTATGCACTTCCAATTTGTCAACGCCGTATTCGAGCTCATATTCATGGCACACGGTTTCATAAGGCAATTTACCCGGTTTTCTGACAGGAACAAATCCTTTTTCCGTGAGGACAGACATCGGCGCTCCGAGAAGAAATCCGCGCGCTTCAGGGCCGACAATGAGATCGTATTCCTTGTCTCCCAATAGTTCAACACATTTCATAACGGCTTCCTTGTAGGCTTTTCCATCTTGCAATAAGGTCGTGATGTCTTTGAAGCTGATTCCCGCTTTCGGAAAATCCTCAACAACTCTGATCTTAGATTTTAAATCCATAAGATTCCTCCTCGTATGTCGTGGCCTTATGCCTCAATGTGCCACTTCGTCAGAAGACCGGCATATGCGGCATTTTGCCCCAGATCCAATTTTTTTTCAGGTTTCGGAAGCCGCGTGAGCCAGTACCGCCCGTTGCGTATCTCCTTTTTAAAAAGTGCCGTTTCCTCAAATAAATCCATGCAAAAAAGCACTTTTACAGGATCCATTCGCAGTTTTTCCGACATCGTTACAAGCGTTTCTCCCATACAATCACATCTTTTGTAGACGTAGACCAAATCTTCCCTTTTCGGAATGTGTTGAACCGCTAAGTGCTCATTTTGATCTTTTTCCCAACGATACCAAGAATCCTCTGCTGTTTGAAGCGGCATAAAGACGACATCCAGATATCCCGGGCGCTGTTCCATCGGATTGATTGTGTTGAAATGGAGGGTATATCGAAGAATATTGGCATTCAAAACATAGTCTTTAAAAGCTTCAAGTGCTTCCATCGAATAAATGGCAAGCGGCTTGAAAGCCATTGCAGAAAATATTATATCAAATGACGGGACCATTGTAAATTTTGAATCGAATGCACCCTCATTTTCCTTATAGGAGCATGTCATCAAATACGTATAAATGGCATTCGCCGCACGGTTTTTAATCCCTTCAGGCATCGGCAATCGGTCTTTTGTCAGCCCTTTGACTAAAAACTGCAGGGTCTCGACACCCATAAATTGATTGAGCTCAAGATTGAACAGCAAATGAATGCGATCCCCACGCCTTAAAAATTGAACCGAGTCTCCCCGATTAAAGGCAATGGCATCGTAAACCCGGCCCCCGTCGCTCACAATCATCTTTAAATGGTTTTGCTGTTTTCCGATCCGTTTGTAATCATCCAGTGTCAAATTTTCAAAAACGAATTGCGGTTTTGGATTTCCCATCCCAAAAGGTTTGAGTGCATCAATGGATTCCACCAGTTGGTGCGTCACCATATTGGGCTTCAGTTGTCCGCTCACGCGGTAATGCCCGATCAGCATGTATTCCGGTATATTGGATAACCCATACGCCCTGAGCCCGCTTTTAAACGCTTCAAAATTTGATTCGGGAAGCGTGAGGCCTGCAGCCTGTTCATGCCCGCCGAATTTATCAAAAAGCCCTTTAAAATGACTTAAGACTTCAAAAATACTGATTCCGTCAATGCTTCTAGCCGATCCCTTCAAGATGCCGTTTTCACGATTTAAGACGACGCTCGGTCTGCTGAATTTATCTGAAAGTTTAGACGCGACGATCCCGATAATGCCTGTATGCCAGTTTTCACCGACGACCAACAGCACGCGCTCCTTTGCTAAATCGATATGCGCGTCGATATAGCGCTCCGCTTCTTCCATAATTTCACGTTCTCTCGATTGCCGCTCTGCATTAATTTCAGTGAGTTCCGCAGCAATTTCGAGAGCCCGTCTCTCTTCTTTTTCAAGCAAGAGTGTCACCGAGATTCTGGGATTTCCGATTCGTCCGGTCGCATTGATCCGCGGCGCTATGACAAACCCGATATGTCCCGCATCAACGGTTTTCCCCTTGAGTCCGGCTTCTGCAATCAACGCCCGTATTCCGGGATTTTTTGACTGCTGCATCTGCTTAAGACCATGGTAAGCGAGAATCCGGTTTTCATCCACAAGCGGAACGATATCCGCAATGGTCCCAAGTGCGGCGATATCGATAATATTCGGAATCAATCGTTCAAAATTTTCGCCTGTAAGCGCTTGAGCGAGCTTAAAAGCGACCCCGCATCCGGCAAGCATTCTGAAAGGGTATTCACCGAGTTTCGGGTTGACGACGGCAATTGCCTCCGGCAAATTTTCCTGAGGCTCATGGTGGTCGGTGATGATTAGATCAAGGCCGATTTCCTTTGCATAAACGGATTCGGCAACTGCTGTGATGCCGCAGTCCACAGTAATCACCAACCGGCCTCCGGATGCCTTTATAGCGTCCAGCCCGGTGTTGCTGATTCCATAGCCTTCATCTTGGCGGTCCGGAATATAATACGAAACCGACACCCCTAAAAATTCAAAGCACCGCGTCAAAATGGAAATACTCGTAATGCCATCTACGTCATAATCTCCGTAAATCCAAATGGATTCATGCGCATCCATTGCCACGCGAATACGCTCAACGGCTTCTTGCATATCTGACATCAAAAAAGGATCATAAAGATCCTTAATTTGAGGCGACAAAAATCGCTTGACTGCTGTCTCTTCTTCGATGCCGCGTTCCAAAAGCAATTTTGAAACGATTGGGTCACACCCAAAGTGTTTGCTATGTGATTCCACGGCATTTTTATCATACTCTGAAAATTGCCAAATGGCATTTTGAAAAATCATTTATTCTCCGTTTCCGATGGTGCATTTTGATTGCGGAGCGATTCACATTCCGCTGTCAACTGATCGATTTGTGCTTGTTTTTGTTCCAAAGCACTTTCGTTCATTTTGATGATCTCCACCTTATCATTCAGCTGACTTTCCTTTTCTTTCAATTGTGCTTCAAAGTCCGATACCTGT
>JASUTA010000173.1 GCA_030445805.1 Clostridiales bacterium | reverse complement strand
CATCTGTTCTTCTAGGCATTGTATACCTCCGTTTAACTATGTAATAAAATCTATGATTCTCACATTTCTATTTTCAATTTTATCATAGTATCCATTATTTTACACAAGTAATCTTATCTATTTATCCGTTGTAATTTACACACGCTCAGTTTTCCCTGTGTAAAACTGTGTAAACATCTAGCCATTTCTACCGATTTTCAGCCACATTTAGCAACATGGTAGTCTTTGATCAAATTTCACTGGTTAATACTTTAAACTCACAATAATACTACATGTTGATTAAATACGCCTTATATACACTATATATAGTGCTTTTAGGTAAAAATAAAAGAGCCACATAATGTGACTCTTTTTGTTTGAGTTTGTATCCCAATTATCTTTTTGTGAAGCGTTTCAAACGGAACCGGTTTCGGCAGGAAATCATTGACTTCTTCAGAAAAACGGTTTTTCAAGACCTGATTTTGTCCGGCTGCCGTCAAAATAAAAATCGGCAACATCACTTTATCAAATCGCTCGCGCATATGCTCGGCAACTTCTATACCGGACATATCGGGAAGCACCATATCCGAAATCACAAGATCTACTTTTTGTTCTTCCAATCGGTTTAGAGCCCGTTCTCCGGTTCCTACGAGAATGATCGTGTAGTCCATATGATTCAGCGTTTCGGAAAGTTTTTTGATCGCTTCGTAGTCTTCACTCACAATGAGCAATGTCAGTCCGTTTTTTCCGGGGATCAATCGATCCAAAACTGCCTTTTGAACTTTTATTGAATGGTTCTCTGCCACGGGTGCTTCTGATTCGGCCAAAGGCAACGTAAATGAAAAGACCGTTCCGATACCGTAATCGGAATGAATATAAAATGTGCCGCCATGCAGTTCAATCAAGTTTTTACAAATATCAAACCCAATGCCGAATTTTCCATCTTTGCTTTCTGATTCATTGCCTTGAACCGGAGAAATCTCGGAAATCAACTTTTTGAGTACCTCACCCTCTATGCCACTATCCACAACGGAAATCAGCGCTTCTCCTTTGACCACTTCCGCACCGATGACAATTTCACCGCGCGACGTCATTTTTGCCGCATTGCTTATAAGGCTGTACAGCACTTGCTTAATTCTGTTTTCATCCCCTCTGAGCATTGGAAAGGTCTCCGGCAATCTGTTGATAATCTGAACATCCCCCGTTCGCGGAATCAGATACTGCATCTCACCGATCACGTCACTCAAACCGTCAATGCCAAAAGCGTTAAAAGACAACTTTAAATCCCTGCTTTGAATGGTATGTGCATCTAAAATCTCTTCAATAATCCCGGAGAGCTCTTCGGCTTCTTTATGAATCGTCATCAACCCATTTTGCTGTTCAATATTGAGTGCCCCTTCACGCCCTTCCATCAACGCTTGCGACACATTCAGAATCCCAAATATCGGGCGCCTGATTTTCCGAGAAGTCCTCAGGATAAAGGATTGTTTTGTCTGATCGTAATGAATCAGCTTTTCAGAAAGCATTTCCGAACGTTTGAGCAACCGAAATTCTTGATAAGAAAACATCAGAGACATTGCAAATGTCGTCGCAATAAAAAGCGCAATCGGCAGATTTCCGATTCGCGTATCCAAGAAAGAACTAAATGCGAGCAAAAGTGCATAGGACAGGAAAGATGCAGACATGATGAGCACGTACTCCGCGCCGTCTTTTTTCTGTAAGAAAGCGCGCATAGCGGCCAAAAAGATATAGAGGCATGGGAACGTACCAAATAAAAAGACCAACACTTTATATGTGACGAAAGAGATGGAAAATACGTGGTAGAGGCTTTCAGGGAGTATCAGAAAGGCCGTCCCAATGAGCAAGAAAGCGGCGTGGATTCTGAGCCACACCGGACTCAAAGAATTGTCGAAATAACGATGTAAAAACATGAGATACAAAAACGCCATTAAATAGAAAAGTGGGAATTTAATCCCCAAGAATGCCAGCAAACCCAAGTCCGGAAACAAAAGATCGAAAAAACCTTCTCCGATCATGGAATGGTACACTCCGGAACTGATACAAAAAAGTGCAAAATAAAAATGATAGGACTGGCGCCTATCATAAATAAAACGTATTAAGGACAGGGCGCCCAACACAAAAAAACCTGCAATTACGGCAGATTGTGCAAACAGCAATCCCTTTTCATATTGAACAACGCTATCAGCTGTCCCAAAGACAACCGGCCCGACAAATCCGGTGCTGGGCGTTGCAAAATTGGTTACTTGAATGACAATTTCCACTTTCCCGTCATGGCTCTTACCGAAGGCGCTGGCCTTAAGATAAGTTGCCTTATCGTCTTCCCCGTTATCGGCAATGCGCCCTCTTTCAGCAACCAATTCTCCATTGATAAAAATACGATACGACCACCGGATATTATCGGTTTTTATGCCGTAAAGTCCATCGGAAGGAACCTCTATCACCGCGCGATAAGTGGCGTACCCATGCCCTTTTTCATAATCGGTTTGATAATCCGGTATTTTTTTCGGAATTTCAACCAAAATTTTTTGATCCGCATAGGTGGCAAAAACATCTTCGTTCGGTTTAGGGTCGATAAACAAATTTGGGTAACAAGACCATTCTCCGACAAGCGGCACAATATTTCGATTTTCAAGTTCAGATGCGTTCAGCGTCATTATACCGTTTTGAACGGTAGCTTCGCTTTTTTCCGGCAAATCATTAATCACGTAAATGCCAAAAAACGCATACAATATAATACTCAGTGCAATCCCTGCAAATACTTTACGTCTCATCTAATCCACCCGATCCGTCGTCTCAATCCTTCATAAGGATATCGGCAAATTCAGAGCGATTCTTGAGCCTGTAGCGTATCTTGTTTATGAAAAAGCCTAATCTTGAATCACGAAAAAATCATATCATAATAGCGCTGAATACCGGATTCAACGTCTTGCATAGAAAAAACGCGTTCAAATCTTTTTGTTTCTTTTCCCATTGCAAAAACGATCAGCGTCGGGTAAACAAAGATAAGATGTTCTCCGACAACTTTCTGCATCTTCGCCACATCCACCGTTACAAAATACATTTCAGGGTAGACTTTTTCAAGTGCTTCCAGTTCAGGGTAAATAGACAGGCAAACATTACAAGCTGCGTCACTGAATAAAACCGCCGTCATTGATTTTTCCTGAATAATTGCTCTCAATTTTGATTCATCTTCAATTAAATGCATGGGTATACCTCCTTTTTCAACCGAAAAAAATGCACCCGCCAAGAAACAGTCAACAGCAGGTACATCTTTATTTTATTTTCTTTCATATATAATCTTTAATGATAGAATCGTTGATACTTCCTATAATGGTTGATTCTTCAGTGCACTTTTGACGCCTCTTTGCTTTATTTATTAATTGGATTCGATTGTTTCGTTACTCTAATTATACTGATTTTTTTTCAAAAGGCAAGCCCGAACCATTGACCGATTATTCACCCGAATCCGGGGACAACATCAAATTGATATTTAGGTTCCCGTTTCTGCATCTCAGTTCATCAATAAAAGCCTTTTCACCGGAGGTACCTTTCATGGCAACATCATAAGTCAGTTGATACAGACTCCCCAGCGCCGTCGTCTTGACCTTTTTAAGGGCATAGTATGAAGTGAATTTTTCGAACACGTCTTTCAGAGCTTCTTCATATTCCAAATCTTCAGGAACCGTTATGATCAATTGTTTTTTATCGGATCCCGTCTTTCCCAGGTGTGTCTTGCTCAGTCCATACATGGTCAGACACAAGATTGCTGTAAAGAAAAGTGCATAAGCATATACGCCGACGCCGACCGACAAACCGGCCGCCATTGCAAAAAGAACATAGGCAATGTCTTTAGGTTCTCCCGGTGCACTTCTGAACCGGATAATCGAAAAGGCGCCCGCCAAACTGAATGCCCTGGCGACATCACTGCCGATCAACATGATGATAATGGCGACGACAACCGGGAGCATAATCATCGTCATCGCAAAGTTTTGAGAGTACCCACCTTTCGGGTATGTCTTCATATATGTGAAACTGATCAGTCCACCTGCAATCAGGGCGACTACAATCGAGATCAGAACGCCGGTCATTGAAATTGAGACGCCGGTTGTATCAGTAAGTAAGGATTCAAACATTGGACTTCCACTCCTCTTTCTTCATTTTTATCGGAAACACTCTGTCTGTCATGTGCTTCAGCAAATTGACAATACTCTGTCCCATATTTCGAAAAGCTTACCGGATAAAGTTTCATTTCCGAAAGCTGATGGACAAACCACAACGGCAACGCATCTGTGGCTTTGACTTCCATGAGCCACAGCCCCTCAGGAAGCAGCAATTTCCCGTGATCGCCTTTTTCAAGGCCCACATCTTCTCGTCTGGTTCGAATACGCGTATCAAAAGTAATACGAAGATCGTCTGAAAAAAGGGCTTTTCTGTCATAAGCAATATACACAGCAGGCGCCACTTGATAGCGCTTTAAAAAGAAATCAATTTCCCGCATCACTTGTCGGTTGTGATAAGGTTTGGGAGCGGGCATTTCACCGTTTTTTATAAAGGCATCGGCGTCTTTAAGTGAAATTTCCGTACGGCGTTTGTTGACAAGACCTTTGTACTTCTTTTTAATTTCCAGAAATACCGTATCGTCCGGAGAGGGTACGCCATAACTCCTGAGTCTCAATTTTTCTTTATAGAGCGGTTTAGAAAGAGACTTTTTAATGAGATCATCGGCGACCGTATCATAATAGACGTTTGAAATGGTATAAAATCCATCATTTTGACTGTTCTGATCCGGAATCATTCGCGTTTCCAGAAAAGACTTCAATCGTTCATACGCCGCCGCATCCAATAAGAATTTTTTTTCATAGCGGTTAAACACTTCTATTTTCATCGTTTTACTCCTTTCGGCCGTTTGCCCCTGAGCCGATCTTTGATTGCATTATAAAGCGGCTTGCTTAAATCAACCTTAACCTTAGAAAAAATTTCCGGATCATTTTTAAAAATAAATATTTAAGGTTTGGTAAAGGTTTTCATGTTATAATCGGGGTATCGAAAAAGAGGAGGTATTTATGAGAATCCTCATT